>JACRIK010000027.1 GCA_016235865.1 Planctomycetota bacterium
ACCTGAAACCCAGCCGTAAAGGCGATGTTCCATTTCCGCCGGCATAAGTGGATGTATAAAGCCGGATGGCTCCGAATTTATCCACATCAGCGAGCGGTATTCCAACACGCTCAGCCAGAGCTAGTTTATTAGACAATGTCTGCCCGTAGGTCGGGTCTATTGTTCCGACAGAACCCGCATTACCGTCTCCATACCAGCTAACCCATTGTTGCGCCCAGTCAGAACCCAGGCCGAAGATAGCGGTGTTTTTAATCTGGTCATAATAGTAATAATTCCCGCCACCGCTATATACCGGGTTCCCGGTAGCGTCTGTCCACCAGGCCCAGAAGCCATAATAGTTATTCGGGTCTTCTTCTATGCTGACCGATTCTAATTTAGAAGTGTCATACAAAACGATAATATTTCCCCAGACATAGTCAGGCGCAGTGGCATCAAGTTCAAAATACACCACGTCGCCAATATTGGCTTGGACAGAATCGCTGTTGTTAGGGCCTGTAACCTTGTAATACCAGATGGTCGGCGGCTGTGGTGTTACTACATTAACGGTAATAGACGCCTCGGTATACGGTGGGAAGCCGTGCGCTCCGGCAATGCCCCTGAATCTAAACAGATAGGTATAAGAGCCAGCCGGTTTATTAATCCTAAGGGTTTGATTGAGTTGACTGCCGAAGGTAAAGCCGCTGCCTGCAATAGTGACCCCATTTTCAGACAAAGACCACTGGTAAATTGACACATCGGTTGAGGCAATAAGAATAATCTCGTAATCAGTATCGGGCAGGGCTGTAAAAGGCCCGGCTATGGTAACCGTAGAACCATATCCCGTGTTGGTCTGGGTATTGTCTTGGGCCCAGGTTAAGGAACTGAATAATAGGAAGATGACAAGGATTGAGGTTAATCCGATTCGGCCTATGCTATAGTTTTTTTTCTCCATCTTATTGCTCCTTTCAGGTTATGAATTATTTGATGCATTATCATTATTAAATGTATTATAACCGCTTTATGTATTTTGTCAAGTGGAAAATTATATTTTATGGAGTTCTGCTATGATAGAATTTGGCGCTCTAAAGTAATTTCTCGTAAATCCGGTATTTTTTATAGACCTTGGCGCCCAGGGTGTCCATTATCCGGTTCATCATCAGGTTGTCCTCCAGTATCCAGGAGAATTCGCCCTGGAAGATGCCCTTGGCAAACCCGTTCTTGATGGTGTGTAAATAGAACAGGACGTCCAGGCCGCGTTTCTGGTATTCGCGCTTGACCCCCATAGTCAATAGCCGCAGGGTGTCTATCTTTGATTTGCCGAAGATGAAATGGAATACACCGAAGGGCAAGAGTCGGCCGTTGCATTTCTTGATGATGACGTTGTAGTCCGGCAGGGCCAGCGAAAATCCGGCCGGAGTCCCGTCTATCTCGGCTACCAGCGCCAGGTCCGGGTCAACCAGTTTCTTCATATCAGCCGCCATATACTCGAATTCCGCATCGGTCATGGGCACGAATCCCCAGTTTTTGCTCCAGGCGTTGTTGTAGATGTCCTTGATGGCCTTGATTTCGGCCATGATGTTCTTGACGTCCAGTTTACGCACCTTGATGGCCGGGTCAGCCAGGACCCGTCCGGCCAGGCGCTCCAGCCGGGGCACCTTCTCCTCAATGGACCTGTCCGCAAAGTAGGCGTATAAGTCCTTGGCCTTGGCCAGGCCGCTATCCGCCATCAGGTCTATATAGTAAGGCGGGTTATAGGTCATCATAATCAGGGGCGAGGAATCAAAGCCTTCAATCAGCAGGCCGCAGGTGTCGTTGGTGGAGAAGTTCATCGGGCCGCGGATGCGCTCCATTCCCTTTTCTTTACAGAACCGGCTGGCTGCATCCAGGATGTATTTTGCCGCCTCAAGCGAGTTGATACACTCAAAGAACCCGAAGAACCCGGTCTTCTCTTCGTGGAATTTATTATGGTTGTGATTGATGATGGCCGCCACCCGGGCCACGGGCCGGCCGGAATCGTAAAGCAGGAAAAGCGAGACCTCGGCGTTCTGATGGAATGGGTAAACCGCCGGATTGAGGAGTTTCTTGTCCTCGCTGATTAACGGCGGGACCCAGTGGGGGTAGTCTTTGTAGATTTTGCTGGCCCAGGGAAACATGATGAATTCGGTCCAGGGCCGGCAGGGGGATTGTTTGAGCACGAACTTTTCCATAATTTGGAGTAAACGGATTAAGTGGATGACACACCCCTAAATCCCCTCTTTTTAGAGGGGACTTTAAATATCAGTGTCCATCTGTGTTAATCTGTGGTTTCGCCATGAATTCAGGGTCCACCCAGATACTGGCGTCTTCAAGGAGCTTGTCTTTTAATTCCTTGACGCCGCGGGAGAATTTCAAGTTAAACAGTTCCCGCCTGATTTCCTCCTGGATGGCCGGGGTATCAAAGGCGGGCTTGGATTCGCTCTTGTCTTCCACCTTGGCGATGATGAAGCTCTTTTCGGTCGTGATAATCGGGCTGATTTCGCCGACCTTCAGGGAGAAGATGACCGGCTCCACCTCATCGGCAAAGGTGCCTTTGGCGGTCCAGCCCCAGTCACCGCCTGACTCGGCCTTGACCTCTGAATACTCCTTGGCCAGTTCAGCGAAGTCCTCGCCTTTCTGAAGCCGGGCCAGGAGTTTCTCGGCCAGAGATTTCTTTTTTATCCGTTCTTCGCCATCCGCTGTTTTAAGGATAATCTGGCGGGTCTTGACCTTGGCCGGCTGTTTAAACTTATCCGTATTCTTCTCAAAGTAGTTCTTGATTTCCTGGGGCGAGACGTAGGTATCGATGATAAAATCAGCCGGGTTCTTGCCATCCAGCCGGTGGACGCCGATTTTGCCCTGGATATACCTGTCCCGCAACAATTGTTTCCTTCTGTCAACGGTGTAGTCTTCAATGGTCATACCCAGCGGGGCGAGGATGTTTTTAGCGAATTCTTCCATAGTGATGGAATGGGTAAAGCTTTCCTTAACCACCTTTTGCGCTTCCTCGTTGGTGACCTTGATATTTTCCTTGACGGCCTGGTTGGTGATGACCTCATCCTCAATCAGGGTCTGGAGCGCCTTGGGGCTATCAGAGTCCATAATCATAGCCCGGCGGACCACATCGCGCAGGGAGATGAAACTTTGATTGACCCGGGCGACAATCCGGGCGCCTTCGGATTCGGAGGGCGGCCTGGGTTGTTCCCTTTCTCTTTCCTGGGCCGAAAGGGCCAGGCCGGCCGAGCAGATAAATAATATCCAAACCAGGTGTTTCATATTTTTGACTATCATAACAAAATAATTAGCGGAGTCAAGTAAACCCCGTTAGAGATGCTTGGTTAAAGCGGGTAAATATTTTATAGCATCTGGATGAGAATAAAATTTGCAGAGAAGAGATGCCTGCCCCGAAAGCTTTCGAGGCAGGGCTATCTCTAACGGGGTAAACCCCATACATAATTTGCATCCCTCCCTACGAACGGTTCTGGGCATCCCACAGTTGGCAGTTAAGGGCGAGGGTAAAGTTTTCAGGTTAAATTGCCGATGTTAGCGATACAAAGAGGGACACAAAGGGTTCCCGGAAATCATTATTGGTTATTTTGTGGCATTACCCCGCAATTCGCTTCGCGGTCTCTGCGGAGTTCTGTGGGGTCTAAGAGCCAGTAACGACCATAGGTCTAACTGGCTCTAAGAAAGGTTAAATATGTTGAGAAACAGAAAAATACTGGTGGTTATCGTATCCGTGGCGATAATTTTTACCTTCTCTTATCTGGTGATAGCCCGGACGGCCAATTCCCAGAACACAGCCACTCCGCCGGATTTAATTACGCTGAAAGAGAATAATATACTGGAGTTGGGATTTTCCGAAACTAAAGCGTCACCGGTCGTCTATCATTCTATTATTGTAGATAAGGCCGCGGTCTGCCTGGAGGTCAAGGACCGCCAGCCGGTCCAGGAATGCCAGCGCATCAATGCCAGCGCCGGCAGGATTTTCTGCTGGTCCATGCTGTTAAACGGCCAGGGCAAGAAGGTCCGCTACATCTGGTATATCGGGGAAAAGGCCTCGGCCAGCAGCTGGCTGACCATCACCAGCAACCGTTTTAGGGCCTGGTGCCCCAGAAAGATTGACCCCAAGGCGTCCGGGCCGGCCCGGGTGGATATCGTGGATGAACAGGGGCGCATTCTCAAGAGCATAGAGTTTGAGATTATCCCCAGCCAAGGGCGGGGTAATCTGCATATTAAATATTCCTGATAATATTACAAAAATCTTGACCCCGCACATAAATTATATTAGACCCTGAAACAAGTTTAGGGTGACAGAAAGAGCGGGATTTCAAGGAGTTTTTATAACTAACGCGCTTATGGCGGAGTTGACGAGTATAAATATTTTATAGGAAGCAGTAAAATATGCGAATAAAAAGACCGAAGGATTTATATTATTCAGAAACCCATCTTTGGCTGAAATTGGAAGAGAAGAACGAGGTGGTGTTGGGCGTGACCGACTACCTGATTAGGAATATGGAGACCATAAACTCCATCAAACTGCCCAAAGTCAAAAGCGAGATTGAACAGGATGCTTTCTTCTGCGAGATTGATACGGATGACGGGCTGACCACGTTGATATCTCCGGTGAGCGGCAAGATACTGGAGGTCAACAGCGACTTGACCAAGAATCATAACCTGCTTCTGGAGGATAATTACGACGAGGGCTGGCTACTGCGGATAAAACTCACCGACCCGACCGAGGTGGAGAGCCTGATTTCCTACGATGAATACAACGAGTTTATCGAAAGCGAATTAGCGGAAGCAGACGAAGACGCGGATGAGAACGAAGAGACAGAATAACCAACAGCCCGGCTATCTTTTGGCCCCTCAGAACGATCACCCTGAAATTGCCTTTCCAGATAATCTTCCGGTAAAGCCCCTTATCCCAGATTTTCACCGAGCCCCGATTGCGTGATATTTTGCCTTCATAAGTAAGATACGCCATCCGGTGGTCCGGCAGCGGTTTTATCGGCTGGGTGAACGGGTTGGCGCGGCAGACCCGGGGCAGGCGGTCCAGCGACCAGGTCTTCAGGACGCCGGCGGATTCCAGCATCAGGTCAAAATGGCAGCTTTTTCGCTTACTGTGTTTCTGGATGACAAAACGGGGCATATTAATTTGAGAGGTTGAAAACTCCCCGACCACTCATTTGGTTGGCGATACCGTAACCACAATCTCATTATTGCAGTTATAGCAGGGGATTCGGGCGCCGTCATTGAACAGGACCATATTATATTTCTGGCCGCAGCCGGCGCAGATAATCTGGCGCTGGGCCTGGAAATCAACCACCTTTTTCAGCTGGTCATCGGAAATAAAACCTTTTTTGACCATAATTTCGCCCAGCCGCAGGAAATGGGTGTCGTTTATCATCAACTGCATTCCCAGGCTTTCCTCCACCTGCTTGTCGGTGGCAAAGCCCAGGCGCATTAATAACCGGCCGAACAGGTTATCCTGTTTGATCCGGCGGGACTGATTGGCCTTGAGTTCCAGATTCCGGCGCTGGACGTCTATCAGGAACTGCAATTGGTGGGGCGCCAGATACTGTTTGGCGATTAGAAGTTCGCCCAGGGATTTCCAGTGGGAGTTATTCTTCTGCTCATTAAGGCATTCTTCCAGCTGTTCCTGGGTAATCAGGCGTGATTTCACCGCAATCTCACCGAAGACTAAATCTTCTTTTGAAGCCATAATATTAATCCAATCAAACTTTTGGCGTCGGTTATCCCGTTGCTTTTAACAAGGTGTCTAATCTCGGAACGATTGAATATTTTATAGGTTATTTTTTCGTCCGGGTCAAGTTTTTGGGCGGTGGGCCGGAGATTTTCAGCCAGATACAGGCGCATCTTTTCGGTGCAAAAACCCGGGCAGGTGTAGAATTCCATAATCTTCTTCAGCCGGCCGGCCAGGAAACCGGTTTCTTCTTCTAATTCTCGTTTGGCACAGGCCAGGGGTAACTCTCGTTTGCCGAGCGTGCCGGCCGGAAGTTCCCAGAGATATCGACCCGCGGCATAGCGGAACTGCCGGACCAGGATGATCTTGTTCTTGGAGATAAGCGGGATAATGGCCACCGCGCCCGGATGAACCACGGTTTCGCGCAGGATTTCATTGCCCGCCGGGTCTTTCAGATGAGTTTTGTAGAGTTTGATGATCCTGCCGGCAAATATCTTCTTGTTACTGAGGATTCGCATAAGAGAATCTTTTGACGGCCTGGAGCAAGACGGATTCCGGGGAAGTCAGGGAAACCCTGATGTAGCCCTCGCCGTATCTGCCGAAGCCAATGCCTGGCGTGGTGTGCACATGGAATTTAGTCAGGAGATATTCGCAGAATTCCAGCGATGATTTCCAGCCCTTGGGCAAAGGCAGCCAGATGAAACAGGTGGCATCCGGGGCAACCGGGTCAAGCCCGATTTGGCACAAGCCGTTTACCATGATATCCTGCCGGCGTTTGTAGACACCTCTGATTTGGGCGACTTCTTTTCTGGTCTGGCCGGTATTTTCCGTGAGCATCCGGGTCACGGCCCGCTGGATGGCCAGAAAGGCGCCGGAGTCGATATTCATCTTTATCTGGCCGAGCGCTTCGATGACCTGGCTGTTGCCGGCGGCCCATCCGATGCGCCAGCCAGCGATATTAAACACCTTGCTGAATGAATTAATTTCCACAGCCACATCCTTGGCGCCTTTTATAGAAAGTATAGAAACCGCCGGTTTCTTGAAATACATCTCGCTGTAAGCCGCATCCTGACAGATGATGATGTTGTATTTCCTGGCAAACCGGATTGCCTCTTCGTAGAATTCCCTGGGCGCATCAGCCGAGGTTGGGTTATTAGGATAGTTTAAGAGCATCAACTTGGCTCTTTTAGCCACAGCCGGCTTAATAGACTTAAAGTCCGGCAGGAAATTATTTTCCATGAGCAAGGGCATATCAACCGGAACTCCGCCAGCCATGATAATGGCCGAGAGATAGCAGGGGAAGTAAGGATTGGGCAGCAGGACCACTTCGCCGGGGTTGACCAGCGCCATAATCAGGTGAACCAGTCCTTCCTTGGAGCCGAGCAGGGACCAGATCTCAGTATCGGGGTTGATTGCGATGCCCTTTTGTTTATGCCAGTCAGAAATAGCCTGGCAGAAAGCGCGTGTGCCTTTATACGGCGGATAACGGTGGATATCAGGTTCGTTTAAAGCCTCCCTGAAATATCCTTTGAGCCGCGCCGAAGGCGGGATATCCGGGTCGCCGACCGAGAGGTCTATCAGGTCGTTGCATTTAGCTTTGACGCAATCTCTTTTATGGTCAAAGTCCGCGAACATATAGGGTGGCAGTTTCACCAGCCGTTCGGCCTTGACGTTTTTTAGTGTCATTAATTTGACTCTCAATAAGTAATAATATAAAAATACCCCCACAGGGATTCGAACCCTGGTCCTGAGACTGAGAATCTCATATCCTAGACCACTAGACGATGGGGGCATGGCTGCGGGATTAGGATTCGAACCTAAATAGCAAGATCCAGAGTCTTGCGTCCTACCATTAGACGATCCCGCAATCGGATTGTTTTAGATAATATATGATATGGGGTTTAGCAAGAAAAAGATGAAAAAACCTATTATTGGCATTAACGGCAACCTGACCAAAGACGGGCGATATTCAAAACTCAGCCAGGAATATAGCCGCGCGGTCCTTAAGGCCGGAGGAATTCCCGTTATACTGCCGTCCTTGGCGCTTATAGGCAACGGGATATTGGAACTAATTCTTGATAGGATAGACGGATTACTTTTGAGCGGAGGGCACGATTTATCGCCGCGCCATTACGGTGAAAAGATATTTAATAAGAAGGTGATATTGCTGCCCGAGTTAAAGCAAAGGTTTGATTTGGCATTAACACAGGCGGCGCTTAAGCGGAAAATGCCGATTCTGGGAACCTGTTATGGAGCCCAGTTAATCAATGTGGCTCTGGGCGGAAATCTCTTCCAGGATATTGCCACCCAGGTTAAATCTGCCATTGGCCACAGGAAGAGCTGTCATAAAGTGTATCTTTGTGAAGGGACGTTGTTACACCGCATTATCGGCCGAAATTATATTATTACCAATTCCACACATCACCAGTCAATCAAGACGCCAGGTAGAAACTTGCTTATAAACGCACGAGCTGAAGACAGCATAATTGAAGGTGTCGAAACCCCGGGCGGATTTTGCCTGGGGGTGCAATGGCACCCTGAACGCATGATGGACAGCAAGGATCAGATTGCGCTACTTAGGGCGTTTATTCAATACGCCACGCGGTAAAAATCTGATGTCAATCGGCTTGACGGAACCATTTCCCGTTACCTTTAACAAAATAGATTGATATGGTTTAAACAGGAGTGACACTTTTTTATCTCCGTTATTTATTCTGATATCGATATGTCTTTTAATCGTCTTTTCTGTGAACGATTGCCCGTATGCCAAAGGATAATGTAGGTTCTGCGCCATCGGATGGGCAAAGAAGATGTAATAATCCTTGCCGGTAACACGGCACCAGAAATCAGGCAAATTCCGTCCTTTAACCAGAGGCGGATTCACGGCTATCTTGCTGAAGCTTGAGGAGACATTTTTTAGGGTCATCAATTCGGAAACCATTTTGTTGTACGCGCTGGTTTTTACCCGGCCCGGTTCTTTGGGTCTGTGTTTGAGGCAGATTGGCAGGCTTTGTTTGGCCAGCCGGACTATTTCGATCAGCGCTTCTTTATCTATCCATTTTGTGTCTATGTATAGCGAGGTGAATCTGGCGCCCCCACAATGAAGGACCCCTTTTTTATACTGGGCGTTCTTTAGAAAAGATGCGGATATCCAGAGCGGGTGATAGCCCTTTAGTTCCGCAGGTATTTTCGTATAGTGCATCTCCCAGTGGAAAAATGCGCTGGGTTTGGCCATATTTTGGGGTAACCGGTTCAGCATCCAGGTGTCTTCTATGGGCAGATAGACCGCTACATCAGAATATGTTTTCCCCTGTTTCATTATGGCGCTAACCTTTTGCATATAGCGATTAAATACCGGCAGTTCATCCGCAAAGCTACTGTCCGGTCCGACATGGACCGAGGCGTAAAATTGATTATTACCGCCCTGAGGATTATAGGGCATGCCATGCCAGAATATTTGGTTGACGCCGTTGGCAAACATAGCATCAGCCAGGAGTTTTAGGTCAGCGGTTAGTTCCTTCTTGTAAAACGGCGCAGGTCCCGGTCTGGGTTTCCAGCCGTAAGGACAGGTGAATGTTTCGGCTGAGACCGTCTTAAGCCCGGCCAGGGCGGCGGCCGATGCTGGTATTACGGAAAAATCCGGGTCAAACAGAATCGCCTCTGATTCCGGAATATCACCTGAGGCATAAGCTGCCAGTAAGTCAGTCGGCGAGCCATGGCATTGCACGCGGGCCAGCGCTTTAAGCCGATGACAGACATCGGTAAACGGCTTGTAGAATTCATTCAGGATATATTCGGCCAGTAGTTTGCGGTAATCGTATCGGAGATTAGGATATTTATCGAGTTCGGCCATAAATGGCTCAATGGCGTATCCGAATCGTTGGCGGAATGTCCGGCCGAACCCCTTTGCCCAGAGTTGTTTGGTGTCCACCTCCCAGGAATCGCAGAACAGGGTGGATGTTGAGCCTTTCAGTGCCGGTGTCAGAGCCCGGCCCATCGCCTGTGAATAGTGTTGCAGGGCGGATTTATCAAGGTGATTGAGTATATAACCAGGTTTGGTTGAGTAGGCGCTTTCCCAGGAATGATAGAGCCGCTGTTCGGCCAGGCCTTTGAATGTTCTTGAAGCGTCCTTTTTCTTAACAATAGAGCCGCCGAATGGCCAGAGCGAGCCGAAAGTGAAATCACAGCCCAAGCCGATTTTATCGGCATGGCGTTTGGTGAAACTCACCAACCGTGACCACTTCTTGCTCAGCCATTTGGGGCCACGTGACTGATTCGACAAGGGATAAACCCAGGCAATTTCCACGCCGCCGAAATTATTTTTCTTAAGCCAGTTCAGTTGAAAACGGATATCCTCAGGCCTTATCTTGTTGGAAAACCACCACCAGCGGGTATATGGTTTTGATGATGTATATAAATTCATCTGAGTATCTTTAGCGCTTCCCGGAATACCTCTTCTACAGTGATTGATTCCATGCAGGTGGGTTTGTCGCACCTGCGCTTCTGGCAGGGGCTGCAGGGTAAATCCTTCCTGACCACGGCTATTTTATTTCCTGCATTAGCAAGGTGATAAGGTGCATATATGGCCGGGTCCTTTGGTCCGTAGAGCCCTAATACATTGCATCCCAGCAGATTAGCTAGATGCACAGGCGCAGAATCACTGCCGATAAATAATTCAGCCCGTTTTACTAAAGCGGCCAGTTTATTGAGCGATATCTGCTCAGCGAAAATTAAGGGCTTGCTTTGCATCTGGGCGGAGATAGATTCGGCCAACGGTTTTTCCTTGCCGGCCCAGGAGATGATGCATATGGCTTTAAATTTCTGGGTTAGCCGGTCAGCTAATTGCGCGTATTTGGCTGGCGCCCAACGTTTAAAGAGTCCGAATTCGCTCGTGCCCGGATGCAGGATGATTATGGGTTTATTAGATGGGTTATTCTCGGTCAGGAATTCATCAACATGTGCTTTGTCAGCCGGGCTGAACAGGCTTGGTATTTTTCTCCAGTTGAAAACGCCCGTATTTACGCCGAGTTGGTTAAGGATATAAAGATTTCGTTCCACTCGATTCATCTTTTTATCCGGCAAGGTCACCTTATGATTGGTAAAGAGCGCGTTGCCCTCCTTGGCCGGTTTCATTCCGACCAGGATTTTAGCCCTGCTTAATGAGGTGATTAGCCCGCTTTTGAGATTACCCTGGAAATCAATGGCTACATCAAACTTATGCCGGCGCAATTCCTGGATAAGTCCAAGCGCCTTGGTGATTTTCCCGTGGCTGCGCCTGTGCCATACGAAAACCTGGTCAAGATAAGGGTTCCCGACCAGCAAATCGCCAGCCTTGTCTTCGACCACCCAGCCGATAAAACTCTTGGGGAAATTCTGCCTCAAGGCGGTCAGCGCCGGGATGGTATTGATGACGTCGCCTATGGCGCTTAACCTGACTATCAGAATTTTATTGAAATCCATGTCTTTTTAGTTTATATGATGATAGGTTGATAAGTAAATAAAAACAGAATCATCTGAAGTTAACTTACCAAATTATCAGCTGGTATATTATCAACTTATCTGAGAAAGTAAAGCAATGTTGACCATTAAGGATAGTTTCCCTGATGTAATTATCCCGGCGTATTTTAAGGTTAAAGAATCGGCCGGCGAATGGCGGATCATCCATTCTGAATATGAGTCGGCTATAGATTCCTTATTCAGCGTCGGAGGCAACACGCCAGGGGCGGGAACTGTTCAGGGCCGGGGTGACTATCCGGTGGTTAAGATAAAATCGTCAACCGGAAAGGAAGATGAGGGTGTTATTAGGGTTTACAGGCGTGGCGGGCTGGCTGGACTGGTATTACCGGATATATTTAACAATGCCAGAAGACAGTTAAACGAACTGGTCTTGACCGAGATGGGACGTATGAACGGAGTTCCATTACCGGAAATTATGGGACTTCAGATAAAATGGGTTCTGCCGTTTTTCTACCGGGCTAGAATTGTGGTTAAAAAGGTTTCGGATGCTGTGACACTGGAAGAAACACTCTCTTTTCTGGCTAAAGAAGGCGATAATCGCAAAGAATTATATACCAAGAAAATTAACCTGATTGCCTCGCTGGTTAAGGCCATCAGGCAGCTCCATAATGCCGGGATATACCATCGCGATTTGAATATCCGCAATATTCTTGTTAAGCGAGGAGGCCTGGATTTCACATCCTATATCATAGATTTAGATAAGTCCGCTTATGAGCTCGGTTCAAAAGGGCTTTCCCTTGATAAAAGGATTGATAATTTGATTCGGTTAAACCGCTCCCTGGATAAAATGCTGTTTAAAACCGGACAATCTTTCAGGAGCGTTATCAGTCATACGGATCGGCTGCGTCTTTTTGAGTCATATTTCCGAGATGCTGGATTAACTCAGGCTCAAAAGCAGATAATAATAAACAAATGCCTCAAGGAGGCCGGACTGCATAAATGGTGGTGGAAATTGATTTACCCCCGCCTATTCATTTGATAGCATAATAAATATGTATAAACGAATTCTGATTAAATCACCCAACTGGCTCGGTGATGCCGTAATGGCTTTGCCTACCGTTAAGGGTATGCGAACCTTGTTCCCGGAGAGCCACCTGGCCGTCCTGGTGAAATCCGAATTGGCAGACCTGTTCCAACACGATTCTGATATCAATGAGGTTATCAGTTACGAATCCAGAAAGGGATTGAAACGGCTTAGTTCGGAATATAAACTAATTAAAGAGGTTAAGTCCAAAGGGTTTGACCTGGCCCTGATTTTGCCCCGTTCGTTTCATTCCGCGCTGATTGGCTTTTTGAGCAAGATACCTAACCGGATTGGCTATTCAGCCGATTCACGCGGCAAGTTATTGACCCAGAGTTTGCCCCGCGATAAGGAATCTATTACCCAACACCGGGTTTATTATTTTCACAATCTCCTGAATATTATAGGCCGGCCGGTGTCGTTCTCGGCGCCCAGAATCACCATCCCCAAGGCCATCCGGGATTGGGTCACAGATAAACTGGCCTATGTCAAGGGGCACGCGGTAGTTGGTTTGAATCCGGGCGCGACCTATGGCTCCGCTAAATGCTGGCCGGCTGAACGATATGCCCGGTTGGCTAGGGAATTAATCAATAAGAAAAAGGCCTGGGTGATAATATTCGGCAGCCCGGCCGAAGAGAAACTCGGCGCCTCCATCGCCAGGCAGATTAATCATCACCAGGTCCTGGATTTTACAGGCCAGACCTCCATCACCCAGATGGCCGGATTACTGGCGGGCTGTAAATTACTGGTGACCAACGACACCGGCACGATGCACGTAGCGGCCGCGGTAAATACGCCGGTCGTGGCCATTTTCGGTCCGACCGACCATGTGACCACACCGCCCTTTGGCAGCAACCATACGATTATTCGTAAGGAGGTGGCCTGCAGTCCCTGTCTGAAGCGGACATGTCCGACCGACCACCGTTGTATGACCCTTATCACAGTCGAGGATATCTATAAGGAGTGCGAAAAATACCTGTAAAATATGGAAAAGATTAGCGTTTGCATCATCTGCTTTAACGAGGAAGAAAATATCCGCCAATGCCTGGAGTCCGTAAAATGGGTGAAGGACAATGGCGGAGAAATAGTTGTTGTTGACTCCTTCAGCACGGATAAAACCCTGGAGATTGCCAGGCAATACACGGATAATGTTTTTCAAAACAAATGGCCCGGATTCGTGAACCAGAAGAATCATGCTTTGTCTTTGGCTCAGAACGAATGGGTCCTGTCCGTGGATTCCGATGAGGTAATTTCCGACCAATTACGGGACGAGATAGTCGCCGAATGGGGCAATGGCGGTTATGAAAAAACAGACGCCTATTGGATGAAGCGGCATACGTTTTATTTAGGCCGGTGGATAAACCACGGCGGCTGGTATCCGGATTATAAAATCCGGCTGTTCCGCAGGAGCCAGGCTAAATGGGGCGGGCTGGGCCTGCATGAACGTATCGCAATGAACCAGGGTTCAACTGCCAGAAAATTAAACAATGATATCATTCATTATACCTATAAAAACATTTCTCATCAGATAAAGACCATAGACTCATTTTCCGATATTTCTTCAGAGACGTTGGTAAGTGAAAGTAAAACCTTTTGTCTTTGCAGCCTGCTTTTCAGGCCGCCGGTAAAATTCATAGAGACATATCTGGTTAAACTGGGGTTTCTGGACGGACTGCCCGGGCTGATTATTTCGGTGGCCTCCGCATTTTATGTCTTTATTAAATACGCTAAAATGTGGGAGACGCAGAGTACACAGAGTAAAAAGGATAATACAGGGTAAATCCATTAGGGTAGTTTGTGTAATCTATAATCAGTGGAATCTGCGAAATTTGTGGTTATGAAGATAGCTTTCGTCGTCTACAATTGGTCGGAGTCCAAGGGCGGAGTGGAACGTTACGCCTACAATTTAGCTGATTATTTGGCCAAAGAAGGGGACGAGATTCATATTTTCTGCCATCGAGTGTTCGAAAAGCCAAAGTCAGATAAAATAACCTTAAATATTGTCCCGACTTTCCCTTTTTACTCTCCGTTGAAGTATCTTTTTTTTGCCCGGAATGTTGCTAAAATGCTAAACGATCAAGGATTTGATATCATTCAGCATTTCGGACGGACTTATTATTGTGCTTCTGGTCCAACCAGACCAGTTAGCCAGGTCTATCGAATTGGATATGGCTGCCACTGGGAATACCTTAAATACAGGTATCCATCGATGAACAACATCTTTGGCAGAATTATCCAGCATCTTAATCCCAGAAACCGGATTGTTATGCATCTGGAAAGGAAAAGTTTTGCCGAGGCGCGACGAAGTCATATTGTTTCCGGGAAAAGTGCCTGTAGTGAGGTGATTTGTAACTCAAAACGCGGAAAAGAAGAAGTCCAGAGATATTATCATATTGCTGACGAAAACATACGGGTTATTTATAATGCAGTTGATCTTAATAGGTTTAATGTTGGTAATAGCGAAAGGTATCGTTCCCAAACAAGAAGCAAAATGGAATTGGAAGAAAGCGATACGGTGCTTTTATTTGTCGGTAATAACTTTGAGATGAAGGGTTTACGGTTTGCCATAGAAGGAATGGCTCTCGTTCCGGCTGATAAACGCTCCCATATCAAACTGTTAGTGGTGGGTGACGGAAATGCTGCCAGATATAGAGCCGTTGCTAAGAAGTACAATATTGAAGGTCAGGTTTTATTTGCCGGTTCTCAGTCACAAATTGAACGTTATTATGCAGCAAGCGATATATTTCTGTTTCCACCCCTGTATGAGCCGTCCAGCAATGTTTGCTTGGAAGCAATGGCTAGCGGCTTGCCGGTTATTACGACAAGAATAAACGGCGTGTCTGAAATTATTTCTAACGCGACTGATTCCTTTATAATAGAAACCTCTTCTGATACCAAAACCATTGCAGAAAAAATTATTTTTCTTCTTGACCAGGCCAGACGCAAGAGCATATCAAAAGCCGCTGCGTTAACCGCCTCTAAATACTCATTTGAAGATAATTTCAAGCCGGTAAAAGAATTGTATAAGGAGATAATTAAAAAGTGATTTTAGGGGCGCGAGCCTACATCTTCTTATATTAAATGACTTGTTCACTTGAATTCCAGCGGTTCGCGCGCCGGCAAAGCAGTCTAGGGATGGGTGCCTATTTGAGGATCAGTAAAAATAATTTTGGGGATAACTTGTGGTTTTATAAGATCTTGCCTGACCTTAAACGCCTTGCTTGAAAAGGGTGATAGCCGACCGGCATAATTTTGTTGTAAGTCTTTGATGTATATGCTACTCATATTGCATATACATGAAAAAAACCATTTTAATTCTGATTGTTTTGCTGGGGTTGACATTTACGGTACGTATAATTGTCGCCTTTAATACATATATTATGACCGAAGACGGGCCATTTTATTTGAATACGGCCCGGGAATTATCCGAAGGTAATTATAAGGAAATTACGGGCAAGCTGATTTTTCATCCGCTTTATCCGGCTTTGATTTCAGTTACGCATATACTTCTCAATCCTATCTTTAATATAGATTGGGAATGGGCCGGGATGTTGATTTCCATCATATTCGCCACGCTGGCCATAATACCACTCTATTTCATCGGCAGGCGGTATTTCCCGAGCCCGGTGGTTATTGCCGGTTGTATTCTCTACGCTTTTCATCATCGGGCGGTGGAGCTTTCGACTTCAATATTTACCACCGGTGTGTTTATCGGAATATTTATTTTTGCTTTATGGGTAACCATTATCGCCCTGGAATCGAATAAATATAGATATTTCTTGATATCGGGATTGCTGTCATTCGTAATGTATTTGATTCGGCCCGACGGGGTGATATTTCTTGCCGTTTCCGTATTGGGTTTTGCAGCCAATTCGTTAAGGCCAACGGCCAAAAATAAAATCACTACTAATAAAAAAGTCGCAGCTATTTTTATGTTAATTGTCCCGTGGCTGTGTCTGATGCCGCTGTATCTTTCGATTTATCCCGCTTCTGGTGGGACGGCCTTTACTAACAAGGTGTCCGTAAAAAAGATGGTTGGATTAACCGAAAATTCCGGCTTACATGACGATGCGCGAAATACGGTTGACGGTGTTACTAGCGAAGAAGGCAGCCGTCCTGTTAAACCTGTGAGCCCATACCTTAACGGGCTTTATTTGCTGGCCTACTATTTTATCAAGGGCGCCAATCCTTTATTGCTTTTATTATTGGCGGTAGGCTTTGTTGGCTATTTCAGGAGAAGCACTACGGCCGGATCAGCCCTGCCCAGATCCGGCTCTTTAGTTCCTGGAGAATCTTGGGGGCAAAAACCCGAAACGGGCGAAACCCAAAACACCCAGGCGGATATAACAGGCGGATTGGGGAACGCTTATAGGGGTGATTCCTTTTTCATTTGGCTGGTGTTTATAATGTTTACCTTGGTGTTTTTCCGTTACGCGATAAGCTATGAAAGATTGAGCACCCGTTATACCGTGCCACTTCTTATAATATTGCTGGCGTGGGCGGCCAGCGGATTGTATTCTATCGCAGTGGTTGTTTCCCGGTTGAGTAGAAGCCGAGGTAAAGAAGCCACTAAAAAGATTTATTATGGCCTTTTAATTGTTGTCATAGTATTTTTCTCGTTTTATACATTTCGGCCTGTGCGCAAATTTAAGGTTATCGAGAAAACCACCGGGGAATTATTAAATAAATATCACTCAGCCCGGACGGACGCGGGAAATCGCCCGGCAGTCATTATTACTAAAATGCAACGCCTCGCATATTATGCCGGCGGAGTGAATGTTATCCCTGATGCGTGGAGTAAAGACAACCAGAAGATGGACGATATTATGGGGTCCTTGAAGGATGCCATAAGGCAGAAAGACGTAGACTATCTAGTTCTGGATAGCCGGATAATCCGCAATCTCCCGAATTTGGAAAAGGAATTGGCCAATCTCGATGGGGATATTAAGGCGGAATTAATCTCGCAGTATTTTGATAAGGTCGGCGGTGATTATTACCGGGTGTACCGGTTTCTCCGGAAAAGATAATAGCAGTAAGATATTAGAGAAGGATGTTTGTCTTTCTCTGGCATCCGGATGCTTGTATCTAACCCTTGTTTTTTATGCTGAGTTTTATTCGCTTTGATAAAAAGCCCTATCGTTGGTTGATCAACCAGGCGCATCGTCGGTGGCTTGAGGATAATCTTATCGGCAAAGAACCATTGATTTATGATGCGGCTTCCAAAAATATATTCAAGAACAACAGTGCCCGGACTATTTTCCCCATGGATTTGTCAGGAATGAACCTTATAGTCAAGCGCTACAAGATAAAGAATTGGCTTGAAATGCTTAAGGCTACCTTCATTTCCAAGGCGCGCCAGGAAGTGAAATCTTCCGCTCATCTCATCCAGCAACACGTTGATACGGCCTATCCGCTGGGCGTGCTGGAGAAGCGCCATTACGGATTCACCACCGACGTCTTCGTGTTCCTTAAGAAAATCGATGGGGTGGTTTCCCTCAAGGAATTCTTAAATAAGCCGCTATCAATGGAAGCAAAGGATAACTTGCTTAATGCTCTGGGTGAATTCATCCGTAAGGTTCATCAGGCTCGGTTCTTCCACAAAGACCTTCATATTGGTAATATCCTGATAGAATCATCCTCGCTGGAGGCAGAAGCTCCAAGGCTGTACCTGATCGACCTGCACCGCAGTTCTATCCAGCCGCATTTTACTCAGGCGTATGGGATGTATAACCTGGCCCAGATGGTCTACTCTTTATCCTCGGCTCTGCCCTTGACCGATGCCTACAGGTTTATTCGGGCATACCGAGAGCTGGATTTCCGCAGAAGAGTATTCAGGGACTTTGTTAGGACGGTTTTTACTATGGTAGGAGATTTGCGCCATAAACACTGGCAGGCCCGCAACAAAAAATGCCTCAAAAATTCCTCAGCATACACCAGGGTAAAAGTGAGAAATAAAATAAGGTGGGAAAACGTATTTATCAGCCGCCACTATAATTACGATGATATTTCCAGGTTCATCGAATGCCACGATAAGATGGCAAGTCAGGAGCCGAATAAATTATTTAAATACACCAAAAATCATTCTATCTCGTGTATCCGCAACGGTTCAGCCGATGTGTTTATTAAGGAGTATCAATATTCGATATGGAATAAAATGTTAAGTTTTTTAGGCATTCACCCGGCCAGGAAAGAATGGTTTTCGTCCAGCGGATTGAACATCCGTTATGTTCAAACCGCTCCGTCCGTCGCTCTGGTAGAGAAAAAAGATCCGTTTTTTACCTGGGTCAACAAGGCCTATATGGTGACCAAAAAGGTCGAGGCCGGGCCGACCAACCAGTTCCTAATGCGTAACTTCGGCCTGCGCATCAGGGATAAAGAGGTGCTGGACAATAAGATACGATTTATCAAGCAGTTTGCCTTGGCTATCAAGGCCTTGCACCAGAAAGGCATATTTCATCACGACCTTAAGGCGAACAATGTCCTTATTGCGAATTCACCAACACGCTCTACGCTCGGAGTTTACACTGAGCAGATTCGATTCTCTCACCGTAAACTTAGCGAATGTGCTCAACGCGATTCTTTCTATTTCATCGACCTCGATCGCGTTGACTTTAACCGTGAGGTCTTGTTGGACGAGCGGATAAAGAATCTGGCCCAGTTAAATGCAGCCGTTACAGACGTAATTACAAGAACGGACCGACTGAGATTCTACCGGTTTTATTCTTATGGAGAGGAATGCCTGCCTCATAAAGATGAGAAGGAGATTATCAGGAAAATAATGCAGGCAACCATCAAAAGGCAGCACTTCTGGCCGCCGCAGGGCTAAGGCTTGGTCTTCCATCTGCGGTGCATCCACATCCATTGTTCCGGATGCGCGTGAATCATCTGTTCAATATTAGCCGTAAATGCCCGGGTAATCTGTTCCACCTCTTTACCCGCCTCAAGCGCAGGCAGGGCGCATCGTTCAAAAGAGAGGGTGTAATAAAACTTATTCGGCCGGGCCCGGTAGCAATAGAGCATCAAGAGTGGGGTTCCCAATTTCATGTGCAGCATGGCCGGCGAGCGGACCGTGGATGCTTTTATTCCCATAAAATCCACAAAGACTCCTCCTTGGCGGGCGTCCTGGTCGCAGACCAGCGCCAGAATCCGGTTGTTCTTAAGCACCCGCATCATCTCCCGAACCGCATTGTCGTTGTAGATAATCCGCTGGCCCTGGAATCGGCGGGAGTAATTAAGCAGCCGGTCTGCCGCCGGATTAGGCATAAAACGCGCTACGGAATTCATTATATGGCCCAGCATGCTGATAGTGTATCCGCTCAATTCCCAGTTGCCGAAATGAGCCACTATGAACATTACGCCCTTGCCGCTCTTGAGCGCCTCGTCCACCAAATCCAGCCCTTTGATTTCCACATATTTTTTATAATTATGCGGGCGTATTTTTCTTGGGAAGGAGAGCACCTCTACAAACATCATTGTAAAGTGCTCAAAGACGCCTTTGAGGATGAGCCCTAATTCCTCAGCGCTTTTATTGGGATAGGCCATCTTCAGGTGCTGGAGGCCCCGCTTACGGAACTTGGTGGGGAAGAAGAAGATGACATCCGCCAGTAATCTTGTCAGCGCAAGCGAGCCATTCAGCGGAAAGGACATGAGAAAGGCGCTGATTGCCTTCAGCAGGAAATATTCTATGGAATTAGGTAGTTTTATCATCTTTTGCCTGGGTTGAGATTGATGGTCGTCTATTCATGTATTTAAACCGGACAAAAATCATAATCCAACTGGCCACCAGGTATGTCACGAAGAATAAAATGGCCCCCACAATCAAGATATCCTTATTATAATCGGCAATGCTTTTTATGATATTCCATTGGAGGAAATAATCCAGGGCCAGGAAAACTATCAGGCAGACCGTAATTATCCTGAGGACCTTAATAATCTTAAAAATAATCATAGATTCTCCTTTATACTCAATCTCTTGGAGGTGGTAATTTTGTAGAACGACTCCAGTTGCTCCTTGAAATGCTCCTCAAGTTTCTTGGTATCCAGCCGTTTCTGGGAGGAGTCCTTGAGTTCCACCGTATAATCCCCGATTTCCCCGACGGTGATGTCCTTCTGCTCCAGCTGCTGCTTTACGGTATCGGTTAATAAATCCTCTTCTTCTTCCAGCGCCTTACGCTGTTCCTTAACGTTCAGGAGTTCGCCCAGTATTTTGGCCATTTCATCCAGGTTCAGGTCCGCCACCTTCTTGCCGCCCGCCCCGGCCCAGCACATTTTTTTATAATCGCAGTAACGGCAATGCCAGTCCGTGATTTCATAAGGCCGGTCCGGCAGGGTCTGCTGCGCCAGGTGCGCCTCGACTGATTTCAGCCGGGCGAAGAAATCGTTAACCACGTTTTCGTTATAATCAATCAGGAAATCATAGAACCGGGCCGTGTCCTTGCATTTATACAGCAAAAAACCCTGCTTGGTTTCTATTTTGTAGATCGACTGGACAAAGTGGAGATACAATTGCAACTGGATGACATGATCTTCCTTGGGGCCTTCCCGGATGATTTCGTCAAATCCGTAGCGGTTAATGGATTTTATTTCCAGGACATAGTGGCGGTCATTGAGTTTGAGCAGGGCGTCAAGCTTACCGGAGATATTTCGTTCCTTATCGCGCAGGGGAGCTTCCTTCATTATCACCTGGACCTTGCCGCTTTCTTCAAGTTGCTGGACAATGGCCTTGTGGTGCATGTCGCCGTCCGCGAAGATGAAGAACAACCGGGCATCGGGTATGGCCGATGTTTCGCCCCGCCACTGGTAAACCAACGCCCGCAGGCATTTGGCTACGTCAGACGGCCAGTGCTTTTCCTTGGGATACCTGGGCCGGTCAGTCATCTTCTGCCTGGCGTAGTCCTTTAATAATTCTGATATCATAATTTATAAACCACAGATTACACAGATTAAATTATCCGTGGAATAAAACATATAATACGAATAATATAAATACAATTGCTGTAATAATTATTGCTTTCCAGTCCGTGCCTCGGTTAATTTTCTCGCCAGAAGCTTCAATGTTCTTTTCGATAGTCTTTAATTTATTGCCGCTCACGATGAATATATAAAGGCCAAAGAAACCGATAGCGGTTGAAAGAATAACACGGCTCCAGTTTATATGCGGGCCTGTAGCGTATGTGTTTAGGCGCAGCACCTCGACAATTAGACCCGGTAAACTAAGAACTGTGATTATCCCTCCGAACGCTTTATAGATTATATATTTTTTCATTTTATTGCGCTGATTTAATTATAATCTGTGTAATCAGTGGCTTATTTTATTTTCTATCGCTTTCAACGCCTTGTCGTACGAGTCCTTGAATGCCTTAATGCCGTCTTTTTGTATGCCCGCGCAGACCTGTTCCAGATTAATGCTGTTCTCGGCCAGTGCCTTTAATACATTCTGCGCCTCAGTCGGGTTCTTGCCTATGGTTATTGCCGGCTTGCCGTGGTCCTTGAAGGCAAAGAGCGTGGCGGTCGGGATGGTATTAATCGTCTCCGGCCCGATTAATTCGTCCACATAGAGCGTATCCGGATAGGCCGGGTTCTTGGTCGAGGTGCTGGCCCAGACAATCTTCTGGGCCCGGGCGCCCTTGTTGCGCAATGCCTCAAAGTCGTCCCCGCTGAAGAGTTTCTGGTAAAGCTGGTAGATGGCGCTGGCATTGGCCACAGCGGTCTTGCCCTTTGCTATACGCTCTAAGCTCTCAGCTCTATGCTGCTCTATCATTTTATCTATGGCCGAATCTGTCCGGCTGATAAACACGCTGGCTACGGAGAAAACATTGTTTAAAGGCATTCCCTTCTTGAGCCGCTCTTTCAGTCCTTCTATATAGGCGTTGGCCGAGTTGACATAATCCTGCTGGGAAAACAGGAGCGTGATATTGACATTAATACCCTCGGCAATCAACTGCCGGACCGCAAGAAACCCTTCCTGGGTGCCCGGCACCTTAATCAGGACATTGGGGCAATTGACCGACTTAAAGATTCTCCGGCCTGATTCCAGGGTCTGCTCGGTGTTATAGGCATAATCCGGCGAGACCTCGATGCTGACATACCCGTCGCAATAACCGCTGGCCTTACAGGCCTGGTCCAGCAATCCGCAGGTAGCCACAATATCCTTAATCGTGATGGCCTCGTAAATCTCGTCAACATTCTTGCCTTGCTTTGCCAGGGCCTTGATATCCGCGTCATAATCCGTTGACGAGGTGATGGCCTTTTCAAAGATGGACGGGTTTGAGGTCACGCCCGAAACCGCGTCCTCTGCGATGAGCCGTTTCATCTCGCCGCTTTTGAGTAGTTTGCGTTCCACGTTGTCATACCAGACGCTCTGGCCCAGTTTGGATAATTCAATTAATTTATTCATAATCTTTCTGCCACGAAGACACTAAGACACGAAGGAATTCTTAGTGCCTTTGTGCCTTAGTGGCTAATCTTAAGGTTTCTACGGCTTTCTTCGGGTCTTCGGACCCAAAGAAATAACTGGCCGTGACTAATATATTCGCCCCGGCCTTGATTGCCTCCGGCGCGGTTTTGTCATTGATTCCACCGTCCACCCTGATGTCGCCTTTGAATATCTGACGCAATTCTTTTATCTTAGGCAGGGCCTCGGGCATAAAACCCTGGCCGGAGAATCCCGGATTGACCGACATTATTGTGATCTCGTCTAACTCCTTAAGTATTTTATCCGTGGCGCACATTGGGCTGCCCGGATTAAATGCCAACCCGGCTTTCTTGCCGACTGATTTTATCTGCCTGATTACTGAAAGCAATCGCGCTTCATCCAGGGATTCAATCTCCTTGGGGAATTTGCCCAGGCCAGCACAGTGCGCCTTAAGCTTCCCGAAGCATTCAGCGTGAACCGTGATAATATCAGCGCCGGCCTTGGCAAACTCCTCAATATACCATTCCGGATTCTCTATCATCAGATGGGCGTCCATCGGCAATTTAGTGAGAGGGCGAAGGGCCTTGATAACCACTGGGCCGAAAGAGATATTAGGCACGAAATGGCCGTCCATGATGTCCATATGGAGCGAATCAACCCCGGATGACTGGCAGCGTTCCAGGGCCTTTTTCAGGCAGGAAAAATCCGCTGAAAGGATACTGGCGCTGACTTTAATCTCTGGCATAACCAAAGATTAACCTATGGCGGTTGTAAAATCAATAAATATCCGTATAAATGCAACCACAGATAAACTCCGCAGAGACCGCGAAGAGAACACGAATCACACGAACTAAGCGCAGCGTGAAACGGAGTACGCCGAAGGCGAACGCACGTAAATAAAGGCGAATTACACGAATAAATACATTTATAAGGAAGTCAGGAAAACAGGAATAATCTCTTAGGAAACTTTTTCTTCCAGGTATTTGCCTACTTCCCATTTGCCTTCTTTTAGCTGGAGCTTAAACTTGAAATATAGTCCATGAAGCGTACCCTGCCACTGGGTTATTTCAGCGTTAACCTCGCCTTTGTTTATCCATTCTATGTTTCTCACGGTCAAGACAGCGCCGGTTTCGTTAGTCGTTTTATCTTGGACCGCCCAGTGGGTGTAATCTATGCAAATGCATTCGGAAACCTTTTTAACTCTGTGATTTTTACAATCCTTGAATCTCAGCATAAATTCGTCATTGGGGTCTCTTGACGGGCCATTTGACGTATCGCGGATATAATAAATCAAATCCGGGGCATCTTTACCAACCCCGGAATCCATGTAATTGCGCAATAAAACCCCACGGATATCATCTTCCTGCTTCCGGCGTTCCTGCTCCGGCAGGTTGCTGGTGGTTTTTATAAAGTCCTCGTCATTCCAGAGCCACTGAAACTCCTTATTGCTTCTAGCTTTTAATTCATAGTGCAGTAATAAATTAATGGCGTGGGACAAACTGGTTAGAGCATTGCCTTTGTCTTTCCTTATTGAATATATGCAGGATGCGCCATACCAGGCAGAGGGGTTTGCCTGGTCAATCTCCAGGACTTTGATGCACAACTCTAAGGCTTTATCATCCCTGCCCAGCCGGTCAAGGGTAATGGATTTGTTATGCCAGACATTTGGGCTGGAAGTGCCGAGTTCCATTGCATTGGTATATGCTTGCAGGGCTTTTTTATATTTAACGGCTTTATATAGAGCGATTCCTTCGTCAACCAGTTTATCCGCAAACTTAGGTTTGGTTTTAAGGACTTCTTTATAGGCGGCTATGGCTTCGCTGTGCCGGCCTAAATCATCCAAGACCGCGCCTTTTTTAACCAGTGCTTTGGTATATGATGGGTTAAGTTCTAGCGTCTTGTCAAGCACCGCCAGGGCATCTTCAAATTTGCCGTCATTATATAGTTTTGACGCTTCAGCGCACAGTATCTGGGCGTCTTTAGCCGGTGTATGTTTGGACGTTTCTGTTGAAGCTGGTTGAGAAGCGCATCCGGCCACGGTAATCACGGCGCAGAGAAGACCGATGATGATAAGGATGATCCGACTCATACTGCTTTCCTTAGCAAATTAATGAGGGATAGTCAATGATAAATCAGCATGGGTAATTATCCGTGTTTTAGTGGTGTCATGCTGAACACCAAAGGTGACGTCTCTACTCGTTTCAGCAGCTGTGTTATGAGACCCTGAAACAAGTTCGCCCGGCGCGGTCCCTTCGGGTTCAGGGTGACAAATAATGGGTTATGAAATACGCTCTTAGTGTCTTTGTGCCTTCGTGGCTAATCCTTCCGTTCAGATATTATCACCGCAGACCCAGCCCGTTGAAAATGCGGCCTGCATATTATAGCCGCCGGTCTTGGCGTCGATATCAATCACCTCGCCGGCGAACCAGAGTCCCGGCGCAATCCTTGATTCCATGGTCTTGGGGTTTATGTCCTTGGTGGCCACGCCGCCCCGGGTGACTATCGCCTCGCTAATCGGCAGGACGCTCTCCACCGTCAATCTCAAGCCGAACAACCCGTCTATCAATCTCTGGCGCTCCAAAGCGGTTATCTGGTTGGCGTCCTTATTGCCGTCCACCCGGCAATATTCCAGGAACCGGGTAATCAGTCCCTGGGGCATCAGATTCTTGAATATATTCTTTATGCCTTTGGCAGAGTTGGCCTTGAATTCACGCAACAGCCGGGCATCGAGTATCTTATTGTCAAGCGCCGGCTTGAAGTTAATGGCTACCTGCACTTTGCTCTTAAGCTCCAAGGCGTCATAGATAGCCGCGCTCAGGTCCAGCACAATCGGGCCGGATATCCCGAAGTGGGTAAACAGCATCTCGCCGAATTGTTCGGCTACTGGCTTGTTATTTGACAGGAGCGTCAGGCGCACGTTCTTAAGCGCGATACCCTGCCAATCCTTGATGAACCCAGCCCCTGCTCCCAGCCCATCCTTTACTGTTGATGGGCTGGGTGCATGCAGAGTTGTAACGGAATCATGATTATTTCGGGACAGGGGCTGGGTGAAGTGCTCCTTTATGCGCACCGCAGACAGGGCCGGTTTCAGGGCGACTATCAGATGCCCTAATGACTCGGCCAGTTTATAGCCGTCGCCGGTTGAGCCGGTCTGGGGATAGGACAGCCCGCCGGTGGTGATGGCGATATGCGGAGCCAGGAATTCCTGGCCTGAATATGTCCGGATGCCGGTTATCCCCTCACCTATCCTCTCCCCATAGGGGAGAGGGAAGGGTGAGGGGGTTAATTTCTTGTCGGCGGTCAGCACCTCAATGACCCGTTCACCGTATAGAATTTTGACATTCTTATTATTTAGCTTGGATTTCAGGGTATTCAGGACATCGGCTGAACTATCGCTCTGAGGGAAGACCCGTCCGCCCCGTTCGGTCTTGAGTTTCAGTCCGGCATCCTCAAAGAAGGCCATCAGGTCGGCGTTAAAGAACTGGGCGAATGAATTGCGCAGGAAATCGTGTGATTCGGAAAACTCAGCCAGAAACGACTTAAGGTCACCGGAATTAGTCAGGTTACAGCGGCCCTTACCGGAGATGAGCAGTTTCCGTCCGGGCGACTCATTGCGTTCGACCAGGAGCACTTGTCGGCCCCGTTCCGCGGCGCGGATAGCGGACATCATCCCGGCCGGCCCGGCGCCGATAACAATCGCGTCATAATGTTGGTCGCTGGCTGGTTTTGTCATAAGGGCATATTATCAGGAAATATTGGAAAACCAAGTAAATAGAACGTAGTTTGGAGAAGTTCGTGGGACACGATTTATAATTTCTGAGCTATATTTTTCTTCAACCAATTGACTTGTATAGGGTTATTCTATTTCCGGCATAAATCAGCCCACAGGGGGGGTACCCCGGGTATACCCACCCCCACCCCCCGGTATACCCGGTCTGGCTTTTGGGATAATATTATGTTAGTTTTGGACTAACATAATCTTAGTTTTGAGCTAACATAACCTTAGTTTTGAGCTAACATAACCTTAGCTTTGAACTAACATAATCTTAGCTTTGAACTAACATAACCTTAGCTTTGAACTAACATAATCTTAGCTTTGAACTAACATAACCTTAGCTTTGAGCTGACATAACCTTAGTTTTGAGCTAACATAATATCAGTTTTGAACTAACATAACCTTAGTTTTGAGCTAACATAATATCAGTTTTGAACTAACATAATATTAGGCCACTCAGGCCGGGGTTTTTACACAAAATCCAATTTTTCTTGTCCGTTTTTGACTTAATTGGGGGCTAATTGCGGGGCAGTTTCTACCCTGATATTTAGGACTTTATTTTCATCCGTATATATGATATAGGGGCTGATTGATATATCAATGCAGAAACCACGAATGGACACGCCCCTACGGGCGGGCGTAAGCCCGAATGAACGCTAATGGGATGCAGATGAATAAAATCTGGATTCCCGCTTTCGCGGGAATGACATCTTTATAGTCCTTTGTGAACTTTGTGGTCTCCGTGGTGAATGCTTATTTGTTTTCCTTGGGTTGACACGGCTGGGAGTTTGTGCTATCCTAACTTACTATGGACTCCTTTAAATTAGTCAGCAGATTCAAGCCCTGCGGTGACCAGCCCCAGGCCATTAAGAAGCTCGTCGCGGGCATCAATGCGAATAAGCAGAATCAGGTTTTGTTGGGCGTGACCGGCTCAGGCAAGACATTCACTGTGGCTAATGCCATAGCCAAAGTCAATCGTCCGACACTGGTGATTTCACATAACAAGACCCTGGCCGCCCAGTTATACGCCGAGTTCAAGGAGTTTTTCCCGCATAACGCGGTGCATTATTTCGTGAGTTATTACGATTATTACCAGCCCGAGGCCTATATCCCCCAGCGGGATATCTATATAGAAAAGGACGCGGCGATTAATGAGAATCTGGAGCGGCTGCGACTGGCCGCCACCTCGGCCCTGCTGTCCCGGCGCGATGTGATTATCGTGGCCAGCGTTTCCTGCATCTACAATCTCGGCTCGCCTGAGGATTATGCCGGGATGGCGCTGCCGATTAAAAAGGGTGACCGGATGCCCAGGCGGGAGTTCCTGAAACGGCTGGTGGATATGCAATACGAGCGCTCGGAGACGGATTTCAAGCCGGGCAGTTTCCGGCTGCGGGGCGGCGAGATTATAGAGATTTTCCCGCCGTACCAGGATAATGCGCTCCGGATTATATTCGGCGATAAATTAGCCCCTCACCTATCCTCTCCCCAAGGGGGAGAGGGAAGGGTACGGGGAGATACCATAGAGCAGATTCTGATGGTGCATCCGCTGACCGGACAGACCATTTCAGCCCTGGACCAATACATGCTTTTCCCGACCAAGCATTTTATCATTCCGGAAACCAAGGTGGCCCAAGGGGTGGAGTCCATCCGGCGCGAGCTGGAGTCGCATCTCAAGGCGCTCCAGAAGCAGGGCAAGGCGCTGGAGGCCCAGCGGCTCCAGAGCCGGACCAATTATGATTTGGAGATGATTGCGGAAATCGGGTATTGCAAGGGCATCGAGAACTACGCCCGTCATTTCAGCGGCCGGCCGGCTGGGCAGAGGCCGACCACGCTGATTGATTATTTCCCGCCGGATTTCCTGACCCTGGTGGACGAGTCGCACGTGACTATCCCGCAGATACGGGGGATGTTCAACGGCGACCAGGCGCGCAAGAAGGTGCTGATAGAATACGGGTTCCGGTTGCCCTCGGCGCTGGATAACCGGCCGATGAAGTTTCCGGAATGGGAATCCTCGGTCAGGCAGCGGGTGTTCATCTCGGCCACGCCCGGTCCGTATGAAATGGGGCTGGCAAGCCCCATTAGAAATGACACAACCGCTACTGATAATAATAATCGGGCGACAAAGACACCTGCCAAGGCGGGCATTTCTAACGGGGCAAGTAAGCCGGATGTGGTGGAACAGATTATTCGCCCGACCGGATTGGTTGACCCGGCAATCATCATCAGGCCGATTACCGGGCAGATTGCCGACCTGCTCCAGCGGATTCAGCAGCGGATAAAATCCAATGAGCGGGTGCTGATTACCACACTGACCAAGCGGCTGGCTGAGGAGCTGTCATCCTATCTGCAGGAGAACCGGATAAAGGGCAAATACCTGCATTCGGATATACATACGATTGAGCGGGTCAAGATTCTCAATGAACTGCGCCAGGGTAAGTTTGATGTCCTGGTCGGCGTGAATCTGCTCAGGGAAGGGCTGGACCTGCCTGAGGTGTCGCTGGTGGCGATTCTGGATGCGGATAAGGAGGGGTTCCTGCGTTCGGCTACATCCATTATCCAGACGGTCGGGCGGACGGCCCGGAATGTCAATGGCGAGGTGGTGCTCTATGCGGACCATATGACTGATTCCATCAACCAGGCGATGAGCGAGACCACCCGGCGCCGGAATATTCAGCTGGCTTACAATAAGAAGAATAATATTACGCCTAAGACCATCAAGAAGGAGATTCTTAAGGGGATTGAGATGGAAGACCGGGGCAGGGAGGTCTCGGCCCGGGCTATCGGGATGAAGTTAGAGGCGTATAAAGGGGTGGAGCTGGTTCGGGAACTGGAAAGAGAGATGTACGAGGCGGCTGAGAAGCTGGATTTTGAATACGCGGCTCAGGTCAGGGATACCATAAAGAAGATAAGGAAGAAGTAGTGGTCAATTTTGCCACAGAGACACAGAGAACGCAGAGCGACTGCGGAGTAGATACGAAGCGAACACGGAGAAATGCAACCACGAATGGACACAAATAAACACGAAAGAGAACTCCGCAGAGACCGTGAAGCGAACACGAATGGCACGAATAGGAGCGAATTACACGAATAATTATTAACCACAGATGAACACAGATGGGCGCGGATGATTTCTACTTCTTTTCCTTTACACCGGTGCACGGAGGCCAGGGATTAGTTTTGCGGTATTCTTCAGTCGGAACTTCAGCTTGTTTGGCTTCTGCGTCGACTACAAAACGATATTCTTCAGATGACCAATAGAGATATTTATTATTCTCTTCCCACCATTTAATAAACTTATTGTCAATTTTATTTTCGCATAATGGAGTGCCGTAGTGAAATAATTGTAACATATGATTTGCTATCCAACTATTAGGATTTTCAAACTGTGCAATCCTGAGATATTCATCAAATTCGGATAAGTCCTTAAAGGCAAAGGCCAATGTATATATAAGAGACAGTTTCTTTCTTGAATCAGTTGTTTTTCTTATCTCCTCCTTAAGTGCCTTATGAGCTGGTTCGCCAATATCCGCGAGTGCCATGGGGAGATAACAATAACCTCGTACAAAAGGGCTCTCCTCTTTTATTTTTGTTATTATCGGAGTTATAGCTCTACGGCCACAAGCAGCTAAAGGTTTTACATAATCACCCGATACCTCACCTCTTCTATTTAAGTGCATTTGGAAAATATAATAATGCGGCAATAGCCACCAGCCAAGAAACATTAATCCAAACAGCAATAATGTCAGGATAAACAGGTAAATCTTTTTACGATTCATAGTATAATAGGTATCACCCCAATAGGGGTATTGTCAACTACAATCTGTATAATCTGTGTAAATACCCGGTGCGCTCCGGTAGGTGCTCCCGACCATCTCTTCGCTCAGGGGAGCGTGGAGCGTATAGCGTAGAGATTTGATACAGATTACGCCAGATAGCCGTCGGTTTGAATCTTGCAGAGGTTGTGATAGACGCCCTTCTTTTCCATCAGTTCCTGATGATTACCGGTTTCTTTTATCTCGCCTTTGTGGATGACATAGATGCGGTCAACATTCTGGATGGTTGATAACCGGTGCGCGATGATGATAGAGGTCATTTTCTTGACCATCTTCTTAATGGCTTCCTGGATGTAATACTCGGTTTCCACGTCCACTGATGAGGTAGCTTCGTCCAGTATCAGGATAGACGGTTCAAAGGCCATGGTCCGGGCGAATGCCAGCAACTGGCGCTGGCCGCCGGAAAGGGTCATGCCGCGCTCGCCGACCCGGCTGTCGTATTTGTTGGGCATCTTCTCAATAAAGGTGGAAGCGAAGATATCCTCGCAGACGTCTTTTACTTTAGCCGGGGTGACGGCGCTATCCCAGAGCGAGATGTTGTCGTTGACCGTGCCGGCGAAGAGGAAGACATCCTGGAGCACGATGCCCAATCTGCGGCGCAGGTCCTGCTGGCTCATATCCTTGATGTTAATGCCGTCAATCAGAATCCGGCCTGAGTCGACATCATAGAATCGGCAGAGCAGATTGATAATTGTAGATTTGCCGCTGCCGGTCACGCCGACAAAGGCAATGCTTTCGTTCTTCTTTATCTTGAACGAGATGTTCTTCAGGACCGGCTTGCCCGGCTCGTATGAGAAGGTGACATTGTCAAACTCTATTTCGTGCCCCTGCGGGTCTTCTTTCAGTTCCCGGGGCAGGGCCGGGTTCCGGACATCAACCGGCGTATCCAGTATTTGGAAGATGCGCTCGGCCGAGGCCATGGCGCCCTGGAACATCAAATACTTATCAGCCAGGTCCTGAATCGGGCCGAAGAAGTTAATACTGTATTCCATAAACGTATAGATTACGCCGATTTCAATGACGTCGTTTAAAGCCAATCCGCCGCCGAAATATAAAATCAGGGCAATGACCGAGCCCCGGAGTATGGAGACCAGCGGTATAAAAGTTGACTGGTAAATCAGGGCCCGGCGGGACAGGTCATAGTGCTCATAATTGATGCCGGAGAATTTATTGAGGGTCTTGGGCTCCTGATTGAATGACTGGATGACCTTTACGCCGGACAGGCTTTCAGCCAGATAGGCGTTTAATTGAGCCAGTTTCTTGCGCATGTCCCGGTAGGTGGTTCTTAATTTCGGTTTGAATATCATGGTTATGATGAGCAGGGGGATTACGGCGGACAGCGCAATCAACGCCAGTTTATAGTTCAGCCAAAACATGACAACTGCCAATACGACAATTATAAATATATCATTCACTACGGTAACCATGGCCGTGGAAAGGAAATCACCCAGAGCATTAACATCGTTAGTCACCCGGGTAATCAGCCGGCCGACCGGCTGTTTGTCATAAAAGCCCAGGGACATCTGCTGGAGATGCCCGAATGTTTTCATCCTGATATTAAAGATAATCTTTTGGCCCAGTTTTGACATGGAGTAATTCTGCCAGATGCTCAGGAGCAGGCAAATAACCAGATTGGCCAGGATAATCAGGGCGATAACGATAAACTGGCGCCGGTCAAACTTATCGGACGTAATCTTTAGTTGAGGGGTTTCGGCCGGGTATAGCAATTCCAGCGCATTTCGGTTGAGCCGTTTTATGACTTTCTCGCCTTGGGCTCCTTTTATCCGGCCGTAAAGATTGGCCAGGTCTTTAGCTGCCTTATCTGAACTTGGTTTTCTTATTGTGATTAATTTTGCAATCGCGTCTTTTTGGTTTAGTAAATTATTGAGTTCCTCAACCGTATCATTCTGAATAACAACCCCATCTATCCTGAGCGCGTCACAGAGATTCTTGACGGAAAATTTGCCAGTATCAGTGGGGCTGATCGCGGGCTGGTCGGTAAATTCATTGTCAGAGAAGTCGGACACAGGCACAAGTTCATTTAACGCCAAACCCTGTAATCTCGGGCCGAGGGCCACGGATAATATAGTCAGAACAAATGTCAGGAAGATAAGCACGATTATCTGTCCGGTAAAGGGCTTAGCAAAGACCAGGAGCCGTTTGGGCAGGCTCAGGTCATACTGCTTGTCAACAATGTCGTCTTCTTGGTGATACGCTTGCATATATTTTTAACAACAGGATTTAGCCGATTAAGCGGAAATCGGGTAATTAACCTGCGCGCACTTCGTGTGCTCGGATTCACGCTCCGCTTAGTTCCGCTTAATCCCGTTGTCGTTAATTACGGCGTTTATTATATTTCTTCCAGTTGTTCTTTTATATTCTGGTATTCGCAGAATCGGGCATAGGCGTTATTCTTGGCCAGCAACTCCGAATGGGTTCCCTGCTCAATAATTTCCCCCTTGTCCATAAAGACAATCAAATCAGCCATGCTCATCACGGCCAGCCGGTGCGAGACCACCAGCACGGTCTGGCTTTGTGATTTATTGGCGATAATATTCCTGAGGATGGTTCGCTCGGTTTCGTAATCCACGGCCGAGAAACAGTCGTCCAGGATGAGCAGGGGCGGATTTTTAATCAAGGCCCGGGCCAGCGAGACCCGTTGGCGCTGGCCGCCGGAGAGATTGATACCCCGCTCGCCCAGATAGGCTTCATATTTTTGGGGTATGGAATCTATGGCTTCGCGCATGACTACGGATCCGGCGGTGTTGGATATGGTTTCGTCCGAGGCCGGGTCATCCAGCCCGAAGGTTATGTTATTCCTGATGGTATCCGAGAACAGGAAGACATCCTGGGGCACTACGCCCATCAGAGAGCGCAGGTTTTTGACGGAGTAATTCTTGATGTTGATGCCGTTAATCATGATTTCGCCCGAATCGCCGTCGTAGAACCGGACCAGCAGGTTGAGCAGGGTGGTTTTGCCTGAGCCGATGGGCCCGGTAATGGCCACGATGGAATTGGCCGGAATCTTAAGGTTGATATTCTTAAGCACCTGGATGACCTTACATTTATCCTGTTGGGGCAGCCCATCTTGGGATAATTCCGGTATCTTGTGAGAGAAATTTACGTCCCGGAATTCCACTCTCACATCGCTGGTTTCGGGAACCGGGCTGGCGCCCCGGTCTTCAACCTCCGGCTGGATATTGAGTATCTGCTCTAATCTTTTCATTGAAGCCGAAGCAAACTGGTAAAACCTAACTGACATTCCCAAGCCAACCATGGGCCAGGCAATCCGGCCCAGAAGCTGCATAAATGTTACCAAATCCCCCGGCGTAATCTGCCCGTCAATTACCTGAATCCCGCCAAAGAAAAGTATGACAAAAGCAGTGACGCCTACGTTAAAGCCCAGAAATGGATGAAAATACGAAGAAAGCTTGGCCAGCGAAAGGTTCTTTTTCAGGTAGATATCATTTGCCTCGCGGAAACGGTCTAACTGGTTGGCCTCCTGGGCAAATGATTTGACCACCCGGACGCCGGAGAAGTTCTCCTCGGCTGACTGCGAAATGCCGGACATTGATTCCTGCACCTGGGTTCCTTTAGCATGCATACGTTTACCTACAGCCCATACTAAGAATGGCAATAAGGAGCAGCTGAGGACAGTATAAAGGGTCAAGCTCGGGCTTATACCTATCATAATGAACGGCACCATTATGAAATAGAAGAAGATATCCACGATGATGATGGCGCCATCACCCAGGAACATCTTGACCCATTCCACGTCATTGGTGGCCCGGGACATGATGTCGCCGGTTCGGGCGTTGTGGAAGAAGTTCATTGATAGTTTCTGGAGATGTCCGAACAGCTTGTTTCTGATATTGTTGGCGACCAAAAGCGAGGCGCTCTGATATAAGTAACGCCACCAATAACGCAGGAAACCTTGGATGAGTATTCCGCCTATATAAGCCAGCAAAAGCAGGCCCAGTCGCCTGATGGTTTCAGTCGGATTGGTTGTGCCGATGATGCCGCCCACCGTTATGTTGACTGCCAGTCCGGTAAGTATTGGCAGGTAGACATCGATGACATCCACTACAAACAGCGCCAGGCTGGCGATGATATACTTCTTGTAGTGCCCCTTCAGCAACGGCAGAAACAACCTTAGGTTCTTGAACATAATTAGAGTTCGGTCTTATATCATTCTGGGGAAAAATCAAGTAAAATGAGCAGATGACTTACGGCGGACCGTTTAATGAACCGGGGTATTCATTGATTCCTGTGCCTGCCGGACAAAGGCCTCCAGGCGCATCTCCTCGCCCGGATTCTTGATGCCGTCCACGGTCATGGTCAGTACCGGAATGTTGTATTCGTCCTTGAAGCGCTTGAGCAGGGCGGTGACGATATTGCCGGGCATGCAGCCGAAGGGAATAATATTGAGGATGCCGTTGAATCCGGCGTGGGCGTATTCCTCGGCCCGGCCCAGGCTCAGGACCGCCTCGCCTCTCAGGGCCGGTTCAATATAGGCCGAGCCGTGTTTGACCACCACCGAGGTCGGCGATTCATAGTGGAAATGCCGGATTTTTCCCTTGAAATGCTTCTTGATTTTATTCGCCTCGCGTTCCTGGAAGACCAGGGTGACTTTCTGCTTGATGAAACTCAAATAGTCATTCTTGAGCAGGAAATCCTCTTCCCGGAGATAATCGATGTAATCCAGCCACTCCTCAAAAGGCGGCAGGGCCACCTCGGCGCCCAGCTCTTCCATTTTAGCCACCGCGTGGTTGTTGGTGAAGGGATTGCTGCGCACGTAGATTTCGCCGATGACGCCGATCTTCGGCTTGGGCTTGGAATAATCGGTCTTGATTTTGTCAAACCGCTTGATGGCGTCTTTGGTAAAGCCCTCGATATCGCCGTTCTCTTTGGGCGCGGACTCAATGAATTTCTGGAGACTCTGGAATGTCTCCGCATAAACCCGGTTGGTCTCGCCCTTGGTCGTTTCATAAGGCCGGGTTTCCCGGGCTAATTTCTGGAGCAGGTCCAGCAGCACCAGCCCGCGCCAGACGTTTTTCTTGAATTTGGCCGAACCGAGCACCGCCATATCCTTATGGAAATTGGCGGTTTGGTCAAAGGTCACTATGGGCACGTCATTTAAGCCCACCTCGTCCAGCACCATCCGGTGCAGTTTGTTATACTGGCCGAACCGGCAGGGTCCTTTGGCCGAAGGCATGAAAAAGGCGCTGCGGGCCGGCTTAAAATCCGGAAGCCGGCTCTGCTTGATAATATCGCCGGTGGTGATGATGCTCGGGAAGCACTCACGACCTGAGGTGTATTTCCGGCCGATAATCAGGCTCTCGTCATCGGACGGCGGCAAGGCCTGTGAATCTATGCCGGCCGACCTGAATGCGGCCGCTATGACAAATCCGTGGTCATCCATATAAGGGATATAGATAGTCCGGGAATCGCGCGGCAGGGCCGCCAGCGATACAGTGGCCGACGGATGGCTGCTGGTGGTGGCCAGGTTCCGGGCGTGCTTTATCGTATCGATGAACGCCTCGCACCGGGTCTGCATTCCCACGTCCGCGCTGTGCTCGTCTATTTCCAGAGACAGGTAGGGCTTGCCGTGCATCTCCTTCTCGAAGAACTTGGTGATGTAGGAATCCGGCCCGCAGTTGAAGTTAGTCAGGTAGACCGCAAACAGGTTTTTAGTCCGTCCGATATAGCGGGCCGCGGCCAGGATTTTCTGGCCGGACCGCCAGTACATATACGGATAATCCCGGCCGATTTCCTCGCCCATGGCTTTCATCGGCAGGAAGTCAATCGGGATGACCGTCATGCCCAGCTTGCGCAGTTTCTCAGCCAGATTGAGATTCAGGCCGGTGTCATAACTGTTGTAGGAACGGGTCAGCAGCACCAGGGCCGGCGCGTTCCCGGCCAGGACCTCCTGGCCGCGTTCAACCTGCCAGCGGTCGAACCGCTCCTGGGCATCAAAGGCCCGCTCCATGCAGCGCTCGACATTATTCGTGTGGTGCTCGATGGACTTGGCTATCTTCTTTAAGGTTTTTTCTATTTCCTTCCGGCCCCGGTCCATATAAAATACCGGCCGGATGATTTTAGTATTGTATTTCTTATAATCAATGGCGCTCCGGGTGGTATCCGGCAATGCCTGGATATAAGGGCAGTTGTACGAACGGTCAAAGTGTTTGCTCAGGGGCGGCATATTCACCTGGAACGGGATAAACAGATAGTCAATGCCCTTTTCCAGGACGTTAATGATATGGCCGTGCGCGGTCTTTATCGGGAAGCACGGCTCAGCCACCACGTTCTCCACGCCCTTCTTGATGACCGCCCGGTTGGTGTCGTCGGATAAGACTATCTCCAGCCCCAGCTCCGAGAAGAAGGTATGCCAGAGCGGATACAGGTCGTAGAAGACCGAGATGCGCGGAATGCCGATTCTGGGTTTGGCGGCCTGTCCCTCCTTGTGGACGGGTAAAGTGTCCGCCTGCAGCAGCATCTTCTGGCGTTCCCTGAAGAAGTTGGGCGACTTGGCCCTCAAGTGCTGGGCCGATTGCTTGTCTTCGGTATCGTCGTATTTCCCGCAGCGCGAGCCGTAGTGCAGGGTTTTGGCCTTGGACTGCTCCCCGCTGAACTTGACCCGGTGTATCTCGCAGTTGTTCGGGCAATCCGTGCACTCAAACGATGATGATTCATATTGGATATGTTTCAGGTCGAAACCCTTGAATTTGGTTTTATAATCGCTGGTCTCTCTTTCCTCTTTAGCCATGATGGCCGCGCCGACCGCGCCCAGGATATCGTGATGGGGCGGGACAATCACCTTTTTTCCGGTCACCTGCTCAAAGGCGTTCTTGACCGCCCGGTTAAAGGCCACGCCGCCTTGGAAAAATATATGCTCGCCGACCTTGCGCTTTTCCACCACCTTGTTGAGATAATTCTCCACAATGGAATAAGCCAGGCCGGAAATCAGGTCGTCCTTGGCCACGCCCAGCTGTTTGTAATAATTCAACTGCGATTCCACAAAGACCGTGCAGCGCTCGCCCAGCGAGCACGGGCCGCCCGAGCAGAATGCCCGCTCGGCGAATTCCTGGTTAATCTTGATAGCCAGTTTTTCGGCCTGCTCTTCCAGGAACGAGCCGGTGCCGGCCGCGCAGACCTTGTTCATGGTGAAATCCACCACCACGCCGTCTTTGAGCGAGATGTATTTGGAATCCTGGCCGCCGATTTCAAAGATGGTATCCACCCGCGGGTCAGCCGCCACGGCCGCCCGGGCGTGGCTGGTAATCTCGTTCTTGATGACGTCCGCGCCGAAGAATTCGCCGGTCAGATGACGGCCTGAGCCGGTCGAGCCGGCGCCTTTGATGATGACCTTATCAGCAATCTCGGTCCCGACCTCAAGCAGACCCTGGCGCACCGCCTCGATGGGCTTGCCGGCCGTCATCAGGTAGCGCCGGGACAGAACGTTGTTGTTATTATCAATCACCACTACGTTGGTGGAAATGGAACCCACGTCCACCCCGACATAGGCCTCAATCTTGGCGCCCGGCTTAGTCGGATACGGTTCGACCCGGATGGTGTAGTCGTCGTTCTTGAGCGGCGCCAGTTTCTGGATGTCTAACTTGCGCTCGGACAGGTAGCGTTCCAAATCGCTGATAATCCGGGCCGGGCCGATGGGCATGCCCTTGATGCGCCGGGGCCGGTAAGAATGGGCCAGGGATAGGACCGAGCCGATGGCGCCCATAAAGGCAAAATGCTCCGGTACGATGATGTCCTTTTCATCTATCTGGAGGATTTCCCGGAAGGCCCGAATCATGCCCTGATTGGCGGCCACGCCGCCCTGGAAGGCGATGGGCTTTTCTATATTAATCCCCTTGGCAATGCTGCTCTTAAAATTACGGGCCATGGCAAAGCACAGGCCGGCCAGGATATCGCCGATGGATGTGCCGACCTGCTGGAGATGAATCATATCGCTCTTGGCAAAGACGCTGCACCGGGCCGCCACGGTGGACGGATGTTTGGAATTCAGGGCCTCCCGACCCACGTCTTCTATCTTGATACCCATGCGCGAGGCCTGCTGGTCCAGGAACGAGCCGGTGCCGGCCGCGCAGGCCGAATTGGTGGCGAAATCAGTCACCCGGACTGCCTTTCCGTAATAAGAATCTACCTTGATGACCTTGGCATCCTCGCCGCCGATTTCAATGATGGTCTTGACTTTGGGGTAGAGCGTGCTGGTGCCGGTGGCCTGAGCGGTAATTTCATTGACAAAGGCCGCGTTGGTGAAGGTGGCCAGGTTCTTGCCGCCCGTGCCGGTGGTGGCGATGAACTCGATGTATTCCGGATTATGCCGGGTAAAGACATCCTTGAGAACGGCCAGCGTGGTCTCAAAGGGCTGGCCGTGCGAGCGGACGTATTGGGTCTCTTTGATCTTCAGGTCGCCATCCAGCACCACCACCTTGACGGCCACAGAACCGATGTCAATGCCTAAATACATAGTTCAATCAAGTAAAGAGTTCACTGTTCTCTATGATAAAGGAATGGTGATATTAGCAGGTTAGCGGAGAAATGTCAAGAAGTTTGTAAAGAAGATAACACGAATCTCAGAGCTTTTGCCTTTAATAGGGATATGGCTATACATATTGTCGACAGGGTATTACCCCCTCCGAACTACGTTCTATATTACTTGTGGTTTCCCATATTTCTTGATAAGATGTTCGTATGGTAAGAACATCCTGCGAGCGGTATTACGACCGGGTGGCCGGGAGATACGATGATTCCTACCAGACCCCATACTGGGAGTTCTATAACGCCGTGACCTGGCATAATCTCAAACGCTTCCTGCCCCGGCTGACCGGACGCCAGGTGCTGGATATCGGCGGCGGTACCGGACTCTGGGCCCTGAAACTGGCTAAGTCCGGCTATGAAGTTACCTGTGCGGACATCTCCCAGAAAATGCTGGATAAGGCCAAAGATAAGGCCGAACAAGCCGGATTCAGCTCAAAGATTACCTTCGTCAAGGCCGACATCTGCGACTTAACTCAATTTCAACCAGATTCCTTTGATTTAGTAATAGCCCAGGGCGACCCGCTGTCCTGTTGCGCTGATGCCCGTCAGGCCGTTAAAGAGGTCTGGCGTGTGCTTAAGCCCAAGGGATTATTCATCGCCTCGGTGGACAACAAGTTCGGCGGCATGCGGGTCTTCGTTAACCAGGGCGCTATTGATGAGCTGGAACAGTTCGTCAAAACCGGACAGACCAACTGGTTCACCAAGAATGAGGCCGAACAATACCCAATTACCTATTTTACGCCGGATGGGTTGCGGAAGTTATTTGCCCAGAACGGGTTTGAGATGCAGTCTTTAATCGGCAAGGTGGTTCTGCCTCTGAATTCCACCAGTGAGATTTTCAAGGACAGGAACATGTTTGACCGGTTGCTGAAACTGGAACTGAAACTCCACGCCGAAGAGGTTCTGCTGGGCTCAGCCGGGCATCTGGAAATCACGGGAAGAAAAGCAACCGCAGATAAACACGGATAAACCACTGAGAAATGTAACCACAGATTACGCTGATTACACAGATTTTAATCAGAGGAATCTGTGGTTAAAAGTATTTCATTACCTATCAAAATAGATATTTTTCCCGGTGGCCGAGAGCGGGATGCCGATAACCACATCCGCGTCAATGAGTTTCATCTGCCGGGCCAGGACGCCGACCCGGTACATTATCCGATTATCCGCATTGAGCAGTCCGGCGGTCTTGACCGCGCTACCCAGGGCAATGCCCAAATCCATCAGCCGGTAGGCGCAGTGCGGGCCTTTGAATTCCGGACCGGCTTTTGCCTTGGGTAATTTAGCGCATTGGTCATAACCGCAGGCGCCGCAATTCAGCCCGATGCTTTTGGAGTCCTTAATGCCAATCAGGACCAGGGCCTCGGATTTCCGGATGCCGGCGCTGTCCCGGTCGAAGTTCTTCTTGCCGGTCTTAGCGCCGTAGGCCAGCATAGCGCCAGCCAGCTTGGTCAAGGTAGCGCCTTCGACTATTTCTATCCTGATGAAATCCTGTCCAAGACCCTTGGGCGCGGTCCGGGCCGCTACGGCCATCAGTTCGGCTATGGTTTTTAGGTAATTCATAATGCTTTATTCATCGGATATTTTAGCGAAGACGACCTCGTGTCCGGCCCGGAGCAGTTTCTTGGCGTCTTCGTCGCATCTCAAGACCTTTTTGTAGAGCACGTCGCCCAAGATCTCGGCTTTGGCTTCCCGGTCTTCCTTGCTCAGGAAATAAGAGCCGACGGTGTCGTCCGAACAGCAGGAGCCGTCGCTTTCGTATTTCAGGGTCATGTCATAGCCCTGGTCCAGGACTTTTTGGGCGTTGGGGAACCAGTCATAGTCCTTGGCGCCCAGGTCGGCGTTGATGGCGATATGCGCGGTCAGGGACAGGTTCTTAATTTTCATTGTTTTGACCATATCTTTACAGGCCATAAATTTCTCGGCGTTAATCGCATTGCCCAGATTGATTTCCCGGACCGGCGTGGAGCCGTCCCGGCGCTTGAATTCCTTGAGGATGCCCAGCAAGACCCGGAATTGGATGAGGTTGTGCAGTCCCATAAAGCAGGAGATTTTAAATGACAGGTTGGGGATGTCATATCCGTAATAACAGCCGGCGGCAATGGTGGACCAGCTGGGATTGAGGAAGAAGTTGTTGCCGGTTTCCAGGGCGGTTCGGGTGATGCTGTCCAGATAGACCAGATGGTTGTCGTTGCCGACCTCGATGCCGCATAAGTTTCCGAAGACGGTGCCCATATTGTTCATCCGGAGTTGTTTCATGTTGCTGCCCAGGTCGAGCGTATCCAGAGCCGCGCCGGTAATCTTTTTGATGCGGTCGAACCGGTGGGCCGGCAGGGGCACGCCCAGCAGCGAGGTAGAGCAGAATTTTCCGCCCATGATGTTTTCACACATTATCAGGGTGGCCAGCAAATCGCCGCCATAGACGTATTCCTCGGTCAGGGGCATGACCGAAATCATCTCGTTGGGCAGGAAGACTGAGCCGTTGTCGGCCAGCCGCTTCATACAGTTATGGGTGACCTTGTAACCCTGCCAGGCCGAGACCTGGGTGGTGGCAATGCCTTTCCGGAGCACCCGGATATTATTTTTCTTGTTGAAGGTGCCCGCCTTGGGGAATGATTTGGCGAACTCCTCGGCTTCCTGGATGAATTTACCGAATCCCTTTTTATCGGCGGTCTTCCGGCGCGAGGCATAGTCCCGTTTGACCTCAATGGTCTTGACGATTTTCTTGGCTCCGCCGTAGGATGATTTGAGTTTATCAATGGCCTTCATTTCCGGGTTGCTCAAGTACGATGTTTTCATAAGATGCATCCTTTTCTTACGGACTGTTAAATCTTTGGTTGTTATGACCTTAGGAGTCCCGCAGGGACAGTCCGTTAAACCCCGCATAATTGCGGGGTCATCCATTTCTATACATTAATCCGCCACTTTCCACTGGGCGCCTCCGGGACCGATTATCGAAATAGGATTAGGGCCGGGCCATTGGAGGACTGTTTTACTTTGGTTGCTGCCCGGGTCGACTTCATAAATTGTGCCGCTTTCATCTACAATAAATGTTTTTGTGCCGGTTTTTCCGTACGTTTCCGGATAGGCGACAAAGGCGAACCTGGTCTGGTTGGCGGCCGGGATACCGGCCACCATTTCCTGGTTATAGGATTCCCCGGCCTCATCCTCGGACATGGCCTCGAACAAATAGCCATATTTGGGCTGAACCTTGGCGCTGAGCCGTTGGGCTAATTTGCTATTCTCGAATATGCTGACATCGGCCGGAGAGGCATCGGCATTGGCCAGGTCAACGGAAATAAACTCGCATTTGGTCCGCCCGTCAGCTCGGAGCATCCGATACAGGCCGGAGACGTCATAGGTCCAATAATCCCGTATGCCATTGCCGTCCGCGTCCTGCTGGCGCCATAAGGCTTCGGCCGCAACTATTGCCCTGAGCGAGGCAACCGCGGATATCTCGTTGGCGGATATCCGGCTGCCCAGCAGGTCGGGCGCTAGCGCTTCCGACGAGAAAAGATTGTCCATTTCACCGGCTGATTTATCGATGCCCAGCTTTTGGGACTCCAATTCCTTTAGCACGCCGGTATGATATGTTTCCCTGGCGGCTTGACGGCCGGTCATCAGATTGGGAATGGCAATAGCGGCGATGAGGACGATGGGCATCAGCACAAAGGCCAATCCGCCCAGGACAATACCGGCAATGGCCTTGCCTTTGCCGGTCAGCAATCCCTTGGCGGCGTTAATCTTTACCAGGGCAATGATGCCGAAGATGATGGCCAGTAAAGAGGGAATGACTATCACGCACAGGATCAGGCCCGTGATGCCCAGGACCAAACTCCAGGTGGCGAATCCGCAGGATTGTGGTTTCGCGGCGGTATCGGTCTTTATCTCTTCCATAATAGAAATCTTCTCCTTTAAGCAAGAGTTCTGTTAATCAGTAACTCTCCCTAACCCTCCATTGCCTACCTCCGGGACCATATTCCTCACATGGGTTTATGCCGGGCCATTGGAGGACTGTTTTCTGGCTATCACTTCCGCAATCAGTGCAATAGATAGTGCCTTCCTGATTAACAATATAAGTGTTTACGCCGGTTGTCCCATATGTTGCCGGATAGGCGACAAAGGCGAACTTGGTCTGGTTGGCGGCGGGGATGCCGTCCACCATTTCCTGGCCATAGGGCTGCCCGTTTGACTCTAATTCCATCGCTCTGAATAAATAGCCGTTCTTAGGCATTGAGCTTAGTTCCGGTAAGTCTGTAATCCGGAAATATGTATTGCCGAAGACGTCTGACCGGGCCGGATTAATATCTGCTCTGGCCAAATCAATGGGTATGAAAGCAACCTCGGTGGCATTATCTGGGCGTAGCGCCCGGTAAAAGCAGGAGACATCATAGGTCCAATAATCCATTGCGCCATTGCCATCCGCGTCCTGCTGGCGCCATAAGGCTTCGGCAGAAGTCATCAATTTTAACGAGGCAGCAGCAGATGCCTCGTTGGCGGATATCCGGCCGCTCAGCAGATTGGGAATGGCAATAGCGGCCACGATGGCAATAAAGGGTATCATTACTACCCAAAGCCCGCCCAGGATGATACCGGCAATGGCCTTGCCTTTGCCGACCAGCAGACCCTTGCTGTTGCCGATTTTGACCAGGGCCACGATGCCGAAGATTACGGCTAGTATAGAGGGAATGATTAGCACGCACAGGACCAGGCCCGTGATGCCCAGGACCAAACTCCAGGTAGCCAGCCCGCAGGATTGTGGTTTCGCGGCGGTGTCGGTTGTTATCTCTCTCATAGATACCTCCTTCTTTAAATGGTGATTACCGGAATCGGCTTGGTAATACAGCCGAATTCATCCCCGAATCCCTCCAGGAAGACCAGAGAATAGGTTCTGAAGAAAACGGTTACCGGCAGGTAAAACACCTGAGATAAATAGTTAAATAAGATAATCAAGACAATAATGCCGACGGCGAAGAGCGCCCAGAAGGCGGGCCATTTTATAGCCAGGGCGGCAACCCCAATCAGGATTGCGCCCGGCATGGCCACGATACAGCAGAGCCCAAACATTGGGATGCACATGAGCATAAACGCTCCCAAGGTCAATCCTATTTTAAGAAGCAGATAAAGCAGGAACTGTATTTTATTAGCGCGGAGTATCCGGAGGAATATCTTCCAGGCCTCTATGATTCTTATCCGGCGCAGATACATTATCGGAACGACAAAATCAACAGCCAAGACGCCAATTATCGCCAGAATGATAATAAGGCTGATAAAAGCTATCCCCAGCGCTACAAACCCCAGTATAATCCACAGGGAAAAACCCTTAGCCAGTCCGGCAAATATCAGGAGAGTCACCGGGATACCGATGATTAACAGGATGCCCAGAAACGCGGATGGAGCAAATATTATCCGCCAGAGAAATAACGACCAGCCCGGAGCCCCGTTTTCTTTGTAGGCCTGCTTTATCATAACCTCCTTTTTTATCGTCCCATCGAGAAAGACAAAGGTGAACCTGGAGCCGAAATAGAGAAAGACCAGCCAGACAATAATAATAAGCAGGGCAATTAAGGCCCCGATAATAATAACCAGCGTCAGATTAGCCAGCACCCACTGGGACGCCTGGTTAAAGACGGGGTTTGATTCGGTGATTATCGCCCTGTCTCCTCTGTCGCCGGGCATATTGAAATTGAAGTTCGAGCCTTGGCCCGTTCCCAGCGCCATCAAAAAGGCCACCAGGCCGAACTTGAGCCATTTAACCAGTTTGAATGGCCTAAAGAGGACGGCAATCATATGCTTGAATGCCGGGGTAATCGCATCAATCACGGAGATGGTCGGCTGCCTGGTTGAGAAATCTGTCATATTTTGATTCAGGCGCTGAATTTCTTCCCGGCCTCAAAGGCATCCTTGAGCGCGGTCGGGTGTTCTCTTATGGCGCCCTTGATATCGACCTTATTATATACCAATTCGCCCGAATAGTCTACATTAATTGCCTTAAAGAAATATTTGATGGTCAGGATGGTGCCGGTAAAGAGATGCTCGCCCTTGGTGCCGCCGGTGGAGATGAAGAAGCCCTTTCTTGTGATTTGAGATTTGGGATTCGTGATTTTAAGTATGTATTTGCGGGCCCAGAGGGCCTGGCAGCGGTCGATGATTATCTTTACCTGGGCCGGGACGTTGTAGAAGAATATTGGCGCGGCCAGGATTACCGCATCAGCTTTCAGTAATTGTTCGTAAAGGGTATTCATCTCATCCTGAATGGCGCAGTTACCGGTCTTGAGGCAGGTATTGTATTCCTGGCAGGGGGTAATCTTGAGGTCGCGGATGAATATCTTTTGTATCTGAATTTTCGGGGCGGCAGACAGGGCGCCCTTGAGGAATTCGTCCAGCAGGATATCAGTGTTACCACCCTGGCGCGGACTTCCATAAAGGGCTAAGAGGAGCATAAATGTTAGGCGTTGAGCGTTTTGCGTAGAGCGTGAAGCGCAGGACGCATAACGCATGGCTTATAGACGCAGATTATCCGCATTCGGAATAGGCGCAGGCGTGGCAGACCACGCAGCCCTCTTCGTAAGACAGTGTGCCGCCGCAGTCCGGACAGGCGCCTTTGTGCATCACCGTGGTCGAGCGGGCTTTTTTACCTGAGTTCTCAGCCGTAGCCGCGGTTTTTGGGACAGCGGTTTTGGTCTCGGCCTCCGGCATCATGGCTGGCGGCGCGATAGTTGCCGAACCCTCCAGGCAATATTCCAGGGCCTTGCTGATGGCGTCGGCACAGGAGAGAATCTTGCCGTTCTTGCCCCAGGCGACCGAATGGCAGGAAATACCTTTTAGCTGCTTGGTTATTTCTTTTACATCGGCGCCGCTGCGCAGAGAGAATGAAATCAGGCGCGAGATGGCCTCGGATTGCGAGGCCGCGCAGCCGCCGGCCTTGCCCATGGTGCTGAATAATTCAAAGGGCTTGTTGTCCTGGCCGTAGTTGACGGTGACATATAAACTGCCGCAGCCGGTCTTTATCTTGCGGGTGAATCCGTAGGTCATTTCCGGCCGGGGACGCGGGGCGATGCTGAACGGGGTTTCCGCCTCTTCAATCGGCTTGTCTTTGGCCGGCGCCTTCTTTTCCGTGGTCAGGACCTGTTCGCTCCGGCAGCCGTCGCGGTAAACCGTGACGCCCTTGCAGTTGGTCCGGTAGGCCGTGAAATACGCCTCGGTGATATCCTCGCGGGTAGCCGTATGTGGGAAATTAACGGTTTTGGAAACGGCGTTGTCGGTATATTTCTGGAATGCGGCCTGCATCTTAATATGCCATTCGGGCGAAACGTCGTGGGCCGTGACAAAGGCCTTACGGATATTTTCCGGGATGTCGGTCATGGACTGGATGCTGTTATGAGCCGCGATATTCTTTATCAGTTCCTCGGAATACCAGCCGTCGCGCTTGGCGATTTTCTCGAATATTGGATGGACCTCGACCAGTTTGGCGCCGTCCATGACGTTGCGGGTGAAACAAACGGCAAAAAGCGGTTCGATGCCGCTGGAGGCGCCGGCAATGATACTGATGGTGCCGGTCGGGGCAATGGTGGTGGTGGTGGCGTTTCTCAAGAGCGGCCCGCCCGGACGGTCATAGACGCTTTTCTTAAAATTGGGGAAGGCGCCGCGCTCCTCGGCAATCTTCTGCGAGGCGCGCTTTGATTCCAGCGAGATGAATTTCATTACCTCTTCGGCGGTTTCCAGGCCCGGTTCGGAATTATAGGGGATGCCCAGTTGGATGAGCAGGTCGGCGAAACCCATGATGCCCAGCCCGATTTTGCGGTTGCCCTTGGTCATCTTTTCTATTTCCGGCAACAGATAACAATTGGCTTCAATGACATTATCCAGGAAACGGACCGATAGGTGCACGGTCCTCCTTAATTTTTCCCAGTCGATGGCCGGCTTGGTGACGCTCTGGGTCATCATTTTGCCGAGATTAATCGAGCCGAGGTTGCAGGATTCGTAGGGCAGCAACGGCTGCTCGCCGCAAGGATTGGTGCTTTCAATGGCGCCGATGTGCGGCGTGGGATTCCCTTTGTTCAGGCGGTCGATAAAGACGATGCCCGGCTCGCCCGATGCCCAGGAGGTGCTGACAATCAGGTCGAAGACCTTGCGGGCCTTGAGTCGTCCGGCCGGTTTCTTACTCCGGGGATTTATCAGGTCGTAGTCCTCGTTGCGTTCGGCCCGGCGCATGAACTCCTCGGTGATGCCGACCGAGATATTGAAATTAGTCAGCGCCTTTTCGTTGGTCTTGCAGGTGATGAATTCAATGATATCCGGGTGATCGTGGTTCAGGATGGCCATATTGGCCCCGCGCCTGAACCCGCCCTGGTTGATGGCTTCGGTGGCCTCGTTGAATACCTTCATAAACGATATCGGACCGCTAGACAGTCCGTGCGAGGTGGAGACCCGGTCGTTTCGGGGTCTGATATTGGTGAAAGAAAATCCGGTGCCACCGCCGCTCTTGTGAATCCGGGCCGCATTCTTGACGGTTTCGAAGATACTGTCGATGGAATCGCCCACCGGCATGACAAAACAGGCGGAAAGCTGCTGGAGTTCCCGTCCGGCGTTCATCAGGGTGGGTGAATTGGGCATAAATTCCAGGTGGGCCATCATTTCGTAGAAGGACTTTTCCCATTTGCGCACATCCGCCTTCTCGGAGAACGATTTTTCTATGGAGGCGATGTTCAGCGCCACCCGTTCGAGCATCCCCTTGGGCGTTTCCACGCTCTTGCCATTGGCATCTTTCCTGAGATAGCGCTTTTCCAGGATGAGCAGGGCGTTAGACGTGAACTCCGGCTCAATCAGGTTCTCTAACGGCTTGGTTTCAGGGGTTTTGAGGTCGCTGAGATTGAATATTTCGGTTTCGTGCCCGATGCTGGATTGTTTGGTCTTTGCCATAAACCCACCCGTTACCCTTCTGCAAACGGATTAACAGATTCCACTGAAGACAGCACGATGCAAAAAACTGTTTTGACGACAGTTGAATCGGTTAAAGCCGTTTACTGAACAAATTACTAATTATTGATTAAGGTTTATATACAACTTATTGTATCGAGGCGTATTCTAATACTATAAATTGTAATGTCAAGAGAAATTTTAGATTTTATGAAAATTATTTTGGCGGAATGCCGGTAGGCGAGAAATTTTCTTTCCGGACGGGTTCTTTTAAGGATTGCTCAGCGCTATTTTTAGTGCAATCGCAGGCGTTTGGCCCGGAATTTTCACCGGTTTCAGGCGGCGAGACCGTTTCTATCTTCGGAGAAATAAATTTTACCAGATTATAGTGAAGCGCCAGATAAAGTCCGCCGCCGGTTAGTACCACATCGACAAACCGGTAGACCAGCAAGTACGACGCTGCATCTGCCGCATTAATTCCCACGATGGCAAAGATGCCCATCTGTCCGCCTTCAAACACCCCGATGCAGGCCGGGGTGATGTGGAACACCAGGAGTATCTGGGAAAAGGTGAATATCACGGCTATTTCGGTCAGCGAGAAGATATTTTGGTGATAAAGAAAGTAGAAAAATATCACCGGCCTGAGGATGGCCGCGATAATGGACGAAAAGTTGAACAGAAAAGCAATCAGGCTCGCCTTCCAGTCATGTTTGAAGGCCATGAAGATAAGTTCCTCGGTATTGATTATCTTTGGGATGATTTTTTCTATCTTTTTAGTTAGGATTCCTCTTCTGGCAATCCAGGCGGCGATGTGGGAGAAGATTGGGCTGTTCCGGATAATGCTTCTCAGCGCCATCAGGACGATGATTCCCAGAAAGATATCCACGGCCAAGAGCATGGTCCACATCCATTTGGCCAGCTGTAGTTCTTTCGCCTCCAGGATCATCACCAGCGTGCCGGCGTAGATGAACAGAATCAAACTGGCTAATTCCTGGAACTTGGAAAATATCGCCGTAGAAAAAACCTTAGTTTTGGAGATGTCGTAAGCGGTTCCGATATAATGGGCCTTAACCGGCTCGCCGCCCAGATACATGGAAGGCGTGATAAAGCCGATGGCATTGCCGATTAGCTGCCCGATGGTTGCATGCAGGAATTTTATTTTTATATTATGTGAGCGCAGAATCAAATACCAGCCGATGACGGTAACCACCAAGCCGGCGATTGACACGCCCATAAACAAGGAGACCCCGACGAATCCTATTTTCCGGAAATTATCAACCACCTTGTCAAAATCTACCAGGGAAAAGATTATGATAATGGCGGCAATCGCCAGGATAATCAGTAGCGTGTATAATAAACCATGTTTCATTCTGTTTCTTTACTTCTGTGGAAAAGTATAGAGACAATAGAGAAAACAACAATGACAGTAACAATAATAATTTCCTGATAATCAATCAGGCCCGGAACGATATCAGAAGGCAACCTGATATACCCTGATTTTTTGGCCAGGAATGAAAATATGCCGTTCGGAAATCTTCGGAGCAGGAAATACAGGACCAACGGATAAATCAGGAGGCGCAGGACGCGGGTAATTTCATTGCCTGATGAGACAAGCACGGCCCAGGAAAATCTCTTGCCAACCGAAGGGTAGCGCTTGAAGATGAGCGGTATAAACCTCGGCACCTTCTGGATATATACCGGATAATCGTTGGGGAAGAGTTCTGTTAGGTGCGTCTCCTCTTTTTTCATCCGGCGGTAATAAATGAAATAAGCGAGGACAATGTAGGCGGCAAATATTATCGGGTTGGCGCCGACCGAGCAGATACCCATGTCTATCAGGAGGTTAGCCAGATAAAACGGATGGCGGATAAAGCGGTAAGGGCCCCAGACGGTCAGCTGGCTATTGCGGACCAGGCAGCCGATTGCCCAGATGTGGAGCAGCATTCCTATAAAGATAAAACTGAAGCCGATAAGAAGAGAAGTAAAATTAGCCGTTCCGAATAAGAGAACCAGGAGTATGGTGAACCTTCTTAACCAAGCGCGTCCTTTTAGCTTCATATAGGAAAGCATTATATATTTCCACGGGGCCAAGCCAAGAAAACGGCGATAAATATTTTGTTACCGGGCATTGAATATGTTTAGGATATCCTCGGGCTGGGTATTCTTGGTTACGGAAACCCCGATTATTTTTGCTCCCGCGGAATGATAATATTCAAGGAGTCCCACAGTCCGCTGATTGAACAAGGCGATTTTATTTTGGACCGAGGTTGCATTGTCATCAGTTCGTCCTGTTCGGTCTCCTCCGCTGTTGCTTCTGATTCTTGCCCGGACCACTTCGGGTGTGCAGATTAGATGAATTACCGTCTTAATATCCAGAATTGAAGCAATGTCTCTGGCTTGGTCGAGGTGTCTGGGCAGGCCGTTAAGGATAATCAATTCGTCGGCGCCGATATGATTGCGTTCGATAAATCGGTCAAGTATTTTCCACGCCAGGTAGAAATGCTCGTTTCCCAGAAGAGCGCCGCTGGCCAGAACTTTATTAATGAAATCAATTTCTTCCGCTGTAAATTTATTATCAGCGTTCTTAGTTTTGGAGATTGCCCGGAGATTCTTGCCGAAGTCAAAATGATAACATTTCCGACCACCGACCCCTTTCTTTTCCAAAAGAGCACCCAGGGGTGTTTTACCTGAGCCGGTTGGGCCAAGAATGAGAATGGCTTTATTTAAAATCATAACTCAATCGCTTGATAATAATAGTGGCATAGGCGCCGCGGGGCAGTTGTAATTCCATAGTTACTTTTAATCGCTTGCCTTTGGCGAGTTCATCATTTTCTACGCCTTTTATGGATAGTGTTTCAGGGAAAATAATTGCCTTGCGTTCTCCCCTTCTGAAATAGGTTTTTTCCATTCCGCGGGTCCGGAAATCGTTCTGGGCGATGCCTTCTTCTTTGAGAATCTCGGAGAAAACAGCGGATATTGTTTCGTCAGGGAATATGGTTTTATGGGTCATAAACGGGATGGATAATTCCTTCAATATTTTGAGGGTATCATCGTTCAGTGATTGGTAAAATATGAATTCGCCCAGTAGATAGGGCATTTTAACGATGTCTCTGTTCTTTTTCTGTGACGCTTCGAGATGTTTTAAAAGCAACCGGTTTAACCCCTTATTCCAGATGAAACTCTGGTAAGAATGCAGGAAAAGCAAAACCAAGTTAGGATTCATCAATTCAAATGCCTGTCTGAAATTGAATGGATGCATGACCAGGTAGTTAATAATGCTTCGTTCTGATGAGCGGTCCAGCGATTCAAAGCATTTTTTCCAATCGCCCCAGTTCTCGGCGATAGCTTGGCGGGTTTTCCGGACGAGGCTGCGGTCTTCTTTTGAGGTGGCGGTCAGCGCGGTTTTCAGGGCGCCTTCATAATCGCGCTTAATTAACTGCTTGGCCGGGAATTCATTGCCGCCCCTGACCGACCCGAATCTTTGTTCGTCAAAATAGTTTGATACGCCATATTGGTTTATTTCCTTAATGCGTTCCTGAATCTTTTCGGTGTCGCTTTTGGATAAATCTCTCAGGACAATGGTAAAATGATTAGCGGAAAGCGAATCCGGCCTGATGGGCTGATCGGATTGCCCCAGGTATTTCAGGCCGATGGAGTGATGCTGTAAGTCCTTCATCGGCCCGCGGCAGATGGATATCAGTTGTTCGGTCTGGGCGTGACGGTCCTTGAGGGCGCCGGTGGATAACAGGGGGCGTCTGATATTCCATAGCTGGAGGATCAGGTTAATTGCCTCCAGGGTGCCGACCGACGTCTTGCTCAGCCGGTAAACTGAATGCAGGCCATCTTTAACCGGTGTATAATCGCTGACCTCGCGGACGATAAAATCGTTGGGCGTCTGTTTTACTTTCATTTTTTTAGTCAGCGTTATGAACGAATAAATAACTTGCGGCTACTTATCGGCAGGGATAAATAACTCGAACCGTTCTTTTTTTACCTTGCAGATAGGGCAGGTTTCGGGCGGTTCTTCCCGGGCGCAGAGATACCCGCAGACCTTACAGCGCCAGACCGGTAAGGGCAGGCTGGAAACGGTATTATCCATAGGCTTCAGTTCCTTCTTCGCTTTTTGCTCCGGCACCGGGCGCCGCTCGGGTATGGAGGTTGCCTTCTTCTCACCCCGGGCTACCCGGCCCGAAACATAAAGGCAGCAATAACAGGCGTCATAGTCATTCAAGTCCGCATCGCGGTAATCGCAGGGGCAGATGATATCTAGGTCTTGGTCCTTCTTGCCCGAAGCCAGCCGGCAAGGACAAGCCCAGTAGCCGTAACGGTTCTCGTTTACCAGCAATCCTTTAATTAAGCTTTTGGTAAACTCCAAATCGGGGTTGAGATTGTAACCGCTTTGTTTTGCCTCGCGATTTAACTTTTCATATACCCGCTGGATTTCCTCATCGGTGATGTTAATCATTTTCCTAATTCAGTTTTTATTTCATCCTCGGCAAACCCCACGATGCATTTCTTTTCATTGATGACCATGGTTGGAAAAGAGCAGGATGGATTCCATTTTTTTATGGTATCGACCGTCTTGGATTTCTCAGACTCTCCCAGCAGGTCAACATCCACATAGGAATACTCTACGCCGAGCTGGCCGAGCAAATCCTTGACCTTCCGGCACCAGATACAGGTGCTTAAGGTATACAACATTACTTTGCCTTTATTTTTCCCATCAATATGTTTTATTTCCATAAAACCTCCAAGTTTAAATATTAGAGTATTAATCTAACAAAGACATATCGATTAGTCAATTCTTTTATCAACCAGGCGCGATTAAATCCATCCGGGTTAATTCATCCATAATATTTGTTACCTCTTCCTTGGTCTTGGCCCGGAATGTCTTTTCTCTTAACGGCCTGATGCCGGGGATTCTTTTGGTGTACCAGTAAAAGAACTTGCGGAAAACAACCACGCCAATCCGCTCGCCGTGGAAGTCGCATAATAGTTCGAAATGTTTATGCATTGTTTTAATCAAGTCATCAAGTGAATGCTGCGGCGCAGTTGCGCCATCCTTGAAAAACTGAGCGACCTGCGGAAATATCCAGGGGTTACCCAAGGCGCCCCGGGCAATGGCCACCGCGTCACAGCCGGTTTCGTCGAACATCTTTTTGACCAGTTCCGGCGAAAATGCATCTCCGCTGCCTACTACCGGTATCTGCACCGACTCTTTAACCTTACGGATGATATTGTAATCCACCTTGCCCCGATAGCTTTGAGCCCTGGTCCGGCCGTGGATAAAAATGGTTTTTACGCCGGCGTCTTCAGCCAGCCGGGCGATATCCACGGCATTGACTGAATTCTCATCCCAGCCCGAGCGTATCTTGACCGAGGCCGCCAATCTTGATTCCTTGACAATAATCTGGAGCAGCGCATGGAGTTTTTTGGGGTCCTTGAGCAGCGCCGCGCCTTCGCCCCGGTTGACGGCTTTTCTGACCGGACAGGCCGCATTAAAATCCAATGCCGCAAAATCAGATTGGTTTATTATTTCTATTGCCTGCCGGATAAAGACCGGGTCAGCCCCGAGCAGCTGCACGCCGAGCGGCTTATCCTCCGGGACTGAGGCAATCAGCTTGAGGGTCTTTTTGCTTTTGTAGGCCAGGGCCCGGGCGCTGACCATCTCGGCAAAAGCGAACTCGCAGCCGAACGAGCGGGTAATCAGCCGGAAGGGCAGGTCGCTTACCCCGGCCATCGGCGCCAGGAGAATCGGCGGAGAAAGGGTTACTTTTCCGAGTTTGAACATACGTAATTATTTCTTACCTTGCCCCGCGCCAGCGAGGCAAAGACGCCGACAAAACAGATTATCGCAAAGACCAGGAAGGCGGTTTTCATGCAGGACAGGAACATCGGATAATATTCAGGCGTGATTTCGACCCGCCCTAAATATAAGGCAAAAAGCAGGGTGACCACGCCTAAGCTGAACATCTGGCCTAGCAGCCGCATCGTGCCTAACATAGCCGAGGCAATGCCGTAGGTTTTTCGGTCCACCGAACTCATTACCGCATTTGTATTAGGCGATGAGAACAAGGCAAAACCTGAGCCCAGGATAACCAGGCAGGCGACGATGAATATCAGGTTGCTGGCGCCATTGAGGAAAGACAGCAGGAACAGTCCGGCCACGGTAAGCGCCATGCCGATTGACGAGACCATCCGCGGTTCAATCCGGTCCGAGAGCATCCCGGCAAACGGCGAGAACGCTGTCATGATAATGGGTTGGGCTATCAGGACCATTCCGGCCGATGCGGGACTGAAACCCCGGATGTATTGGAGATATAAACTCAGGAGAAAACCCACGCCAAAGGTGGCGCTGTAGTTTATCAGGGCGGCCAGATTGGAGAAGATAAAGACGGTATTATTTCGGAATATGGCGATGTTAAGAATCGGATGCTGGATTCTTATCTCGCGCCTGACGAATAATACGGATAATAATACGCTGGAGGCAATAAACGCCGCTCCGGCGATTCCGGGCAGGAGCGAGAATCCGTACATCAACGATATAAGCATCAAACCATAGACGACAGATCCGATAAAATCAAAACGCTCGCCTTTTGCGTCCGTCCATTCGCCCGATATTTTCCAGAGCGCCAAGACCAGGATTATCAGGCAGAGCGGTATGTTAATCAGGAATATGGCGCGCCAGTCGAGATGCTGGGTGATAAGCCCGCCCAGGGGCGGGCCTAACGAAAGCCCAAGATAAACCGCCGCCACGCTGATGCCCAGGACCTTTCCTCTTTGCTCTTTGGGAAATACCGAGGTCAGGATGGCCAGGGCAGTGGCCGAAAACATGGCGCTGCCGATGCCCTGCAGGGCGCGCGAAGCAATGAGCATCGCGGCGGATACGGAAAATCCGGCCAGGGTCGAGCCGAGCGTATAAATGATTATCCCGAGTATGAATATCCGCTTGCGGCCGTGGATGTCGGCGATTCGGCCGAATGGAATGAGACATACGGCCACCGAGAGGATAAAGGCCGTGGCTACCCAACTGAGCAGGATAGCATCGAGATTGAATTCCTTTCCGATAGAAGGCAGGGCAATATTGATGGACGAGCCCATAAAAGGCATCAGGAATGCCGCTAAAAGGGTGATCAGCAGGATAGACCATCTGTTGGCCGAAATTTCATTTTCCATAAGCATTAAATAAATAGGGTATTTGTCCTTGGGTGTGAGTAATCAGCCATTGTGTCTCACAGGGATTTTACAATTTTCTTAAATAGTGCGCCGCGTTCGGCGAAGTTACGAAACATATCAAAGCTGGCGCAGGCCGGTGACAGCAAAACCGTATCCCCGGTCTTGGCGATTCGTTTGGCTAAGAGCACCGTTTCCAGAAGATAGCCTGCTTTTAATATAACTGTATTATCCTGAAGACAGCCAGAGCCGTATTTTAATAAGGCACTTTCAATCTTATCCGCCGTGGCGCCTATCAGGATAACGCTTTTGACGCGCCGGTGACTGCGAATGATTGTCTTGGCTAATTCGTCAAAAGGCAGAAGCTTGTCATAACCGCCCAGGATGAGATGAAGATTGCCGGATACCGCGTTGATGGCGCCGATGGTCGAGACCGGATTGGTGGCAATCGAATCGTTATAATATCTCACGTTGTTTACCTCAGCCACGAATTCCAGCCGGTGTTCCACGCCCGGGAACGTCCTGATGACCTGGGCCAGATGAGCCGTCGGTATATTAAAGATTCCGGCCGCAGCCAGGGCGGCTGAGATATTTTCACGATTAAAATTGCCCAGCAATCTGGTATCGGAGGTGTCGCAGATAGCGCGCCTGGAGCCATTGGCCGAGATATAGAATTTGTTATTATGGATAAATACTCCGCCGTAAGAATGTTTGCGGCGGCTGAAATATAATATCTTGCCGTCTGATTCTTTTACCCATTGCCGGACTTCCCAGTCATCGAGATTCAGGACGGCGTAATCGGATTTGGCCTGATGGCGCAGGATGGATTTCTTGGCATTAATATAATTGCGCATTGTTTTGTGCCGGTCAAGGTGATTAATCGATATATTGGTAACCACGCTGATATGGGGTGACTTTCGGATGCGACTGAGGTCTTCCAGCTGGAAACTGGAGAGTTCTAGGACAACGATATTGTTTCTGCCAATCCGGTCGGTCTTTTCCAGCAGTGAATCCTTGCCGACATTGCCGCCCAGCCAGATTTTCCGCTTTGTGCCCTTGAGCATCTCGGCAATCAGATACGCCGTAGTGGTCTTGCCGTTACTGCCGGTCACGCCGATAATCGGCGCCAGGCAGAGCTGGAAAAAGAGATTGCTTTCCGTCTCCAGCCGGACGCGGTTCTTCTTGGCCAGCGCCAGATAAGGCGAATCAGGCGGCACAGCCGGATTGACCACGACCAAATCCGCCTTGGTGAAATCCTTGGTCCGATGCCCGCCCAGATGATAGCTGATGCCTTTTAGGTCTGCCAGCGCCTGAAGCGATTCTTGTAGTTCGGATGGTTTTCTGATATCTGTAACAGTTATTTTGGCGCCGGATTTATGGAGCCAGCGGGTGACGCCCACGCCTCCGCCGAAGAGCCCCAGGCCCATTACGGTAACGCGCTTGCCTTTGAATATATTTGCAGTTAAATTCATTTAGCCCTTCTTCAGATGATGGCCTACGGTATCTATAATTGCCTGGCGATACTTTTCATCTATGGCCAGGAATTCAATCCTGGTGTTATAAACCGCCAGCTTGCCCATCGGCGATGATTCGATCACTCGTCCGATAATCTCCACCGGTTCGCGCGCCGAGGGCACCCGGACCTTTAGGATAAGTCTGGCATCGGTCTGGAATTGAATACTGGTGGTTATGGCCATTCCGCCGATACTTAAGTTCTTGGTCTGGGATATATCCAGTGCGTCCTGGCGTTCCAGCGGGCAATACGATACCACAAAGTGCGTATTGACGCGGGGGAACTTCCTTTTTTCGGCCGATGAACTGCCCATTTATTTCTTGTCCTGCTTCGCCCCGTCTTCTTTCAGCTTTTCCTCTAAGTGGTCTTTAAGGCGTTCCATTCTTTCTAATGATTTTTTGATATCGGTCTTGCCCTGTTTTTCCAGGATGAAATAGAACGAGTGGTTGTCCACAAAAGGATAAGGGATAAGGAGCATCATAATATCAAGCGGAAAAATCTGGAATATCGGGGCGCTGACTGGGATGATGGATTTATAGGTCTGGTAGCCGTCTTTTTCCAGCAGCACTTCGCGCTTGCCGTAGAAGGTGAAAGGCACCGAAAGCGGCGTAATGCCTTTATCCTGTCCGTCCAGCGTGACCTTTGCGCCGGCCGGTTCTGAGGTAATCAGAATCCGGTGCTCGGCGCAACTCACCAGCAGGATTGATAGAATAATTAAACCAATTAATCGCATTTTCTCATTAACTCCCCGATTTTCTTATAGTCAGGATAAAACTCCTCCGCTTTAATAAGGAGTTCCTTGGCCCGGGATTTATTGCTCAATTCTAAATAAATCTCCGCCTGAGAGCAATAAAAATCAGCCAATACCTTGTTGCGTTCGCCGGAGGTCGTCCTCATGGTCAGCCGGATGGCCATATCGTATTCCCGCAATGCGGCGTCAGGTTGTTTCTGGGCGCGGTATCCTTTGGCTAGGTAATTATGTAGCTGGATGCTCTCCGGTTCCAGATAGACCGCGTCTTGCAGGAGCGCTACCAGTTTATCGTACTGCTTCAGCGAAACGTAGTGTTTGGCCAGCTTCATCCGGTTGGTGAAATCCAAGTGATTAATCTTGATTAACTCCTCTATCTCGGCATACATCTGGTCTGTCTGTTTTTGTTCTTCATAAATGGAAATCAGGTAGTGGTAGGGGCTGAAACCCGCTTTGGCATAATGCGGAAAGTATTGCTTGGCCTTTATGAATTCGGCAATCGCCTCATTAGTCTTGTTGCGCTTGTATAACTCCCGGGCATTGTTGAACGTCTTCTCGAACTCCTTGAAATTGATGCCCTTGAGAAACTCATTGTTAAAATAGTCGAAGAACTCCTTATCAAATCCTTCCACGTTTTTATCCAGGCATTCCTTGAAAATCGTTTCGGTATCCTTACCCGCGCCCCAGCCTTTAAGCATCTTGATAATCGTTTCCATCCCGTATTTATGGTGGAGGTATTCTATGATGACCGAACTCAGGTAATAAGAATGGGTTACGTCGGCGTCCCGGCGGTCCACGAAATCAGTCAGGTGTTTGAGCTTGTTCTCCGAGATGGCCTTGACTAGGTCGTCCTCAATCTCCTCGCCCCAGGCCGGGTTATAGAGTTTCTCGGCATAGACCGAGCAGCCCTCGGTGAACCAGCGCGGCACGCGGAACCGGCTCATTTGCAGGGTGATGATGTGCATAAATTCGTGCACCGTAATAGAGCCCCAGTGGAAACGCTCGGCCATCTGTTCCTGGGCCTTGGGCGATAAAACCAGGAAGGTTTGGGCAAAGCACACCCCGCGCGCCGCGATAAATCCCGGAAAGCCCATCAGCCGGACCGAGAAATCATTGTGGTTCGGAAAGGCCTCAACCAGCAACGGCGTTATCGGCTTGTATTGATAGAGCGTGGTGAACTTATCATAGGCGTCCTCCAGCAACTCCGGCATATACGGCTCCAACAGGAAGCGCTCGTCCTTGTGCATCTTAATCTCAAAATCCCCGGTCTTGACTATCTCAAACTCATCCCGGAGCGCATCCAGGACCTTGAGCATATTGTGGACCTTGACGTTGAACGGGTCGCGGGCAAAGGCCTCGCCCAATAATTTTCGGCCTTGCATTTCATAGTCTGGACCGAGGTGCATATAATTGAATCCGGTGGCAGTCCGGGCGTCCCAGAGATGCCCGTCCAGGGTCAGCGCCTTTTCATAGAATCCGGTTGCCTCCATATAAAACAGTCGCCGGTCTAAATTATCTCCGATAATCAGATAGAACAACGCCGGATTCCTGTTCACCTCCAGGATTGCCCGGCATTCCTTGTCAAACTCCGGCATCTTGTTGGTGAGATAATAAATGCTGGCCCTGGTAGCCCGGTATGAGACCGAATTAGGGTTAATGGACAGGGATTTATTAACGGTATCAAGCGCGTTGGAAAACTGCTCGTTCATCAATTGGACCGTAGCCAGGAGATTATAGGCTTCAGCCTGGACTGAAAGAAGGGGTAATACGGTTGATACGGTAGAGGATGTGGCTCCTGTTTTGTCGTCAGGCGGGGATGATAAACTCAGAGCCATATTGATATTATAAAGATTCTTTTCCCGGTCCCAGATGGCAAAATAGGTCTTGGCCAGGCCGAGATATGCCTCGGCCGAAGACGGATTTGTCTTCGAAGTGTCGGTGAAGCACCCGGCCGCGGCCGGCAGGTCGCCCTTCTCCAGATAGCAATTGCCCCAGAACGTATAGAGCGCCGAGCGTAATGATGGTTCTGTTGCCGATTTCTCTATCTGAGGCAGTAAATCACGTACCACCTTCTGGAAAATATCCTTATCGCCCTGGCGCGTGGCATACAGCCAGGTGCCCTGGGCCAGCCAGAGCAGTTCCTGGGGTTTGAGTTTAGATGATGCTGATTCGGTTATGGCCGGAAAATACTCCAGCAGTGTTTCTGCCTTCTGGTATTCTCCGGTCTCCAGATAGAGATGGCTCAGGACCAGGCGGGTGAAGAGGTTGTCAGGCAATCTGGTCAGGACTTTTTGAGCATCACTGATGGCTTTTCGGTATTCGCCCTTGATGGCTGAGGCAATGAAATCGTCAGTATCTTCTGCGTGAGAAAAGAGAGGATTCACCACAAAGGCACAAAGGACACAAAGAGGAAATAAGTATTTCATTTGTCTGAAAATAGAACGGAGGGAGTGAGATTTGAACTCACGGTCCACCATAAGGCAGACACCCGCTTTCGAGGCGGGCCCTTTCAACCACTCAGGCATCCCTCCGTGTTTAAGGCCGCCGCTTTTTAGAGCCAGTTAGACCTATGGTCGTTACTGGCTCTTATCCCGATTACTCATCGGGGCAACCACTCAGCAACCTCTCCGTAAGAAAATTAGCCACAGAGTCGCAGAGTTCACAGAGAGTAATTAACTCCGTGTTCTCCGTGCCTCTGTGGCTATTTATTAGTATATACGCCCGACAGGAGTCGAACCTGTAACCTTTTGATCCGTAATCAAAAGCTCTATCCAGTTGAGCTACGGGCGCTTTACTCGCTGTTACCCAGCCCGTAGGGGTGGGGTTACAGCGAGTTATCCCGGCAGTTTTTGCCGGGAATTATTAGCATTGTTTATCTGCGGCCTTCCTCTTCTTCTTAAAGAATTCCTTCATCAGCCACTGGCAGTCCCGGGCCATCACGCCTGAGACCACCTCAATGCGGTGATTCAGCCGTTTGTCATTGACCACGTTGACAATCGAACCGCAGCCGCCGGCCTTGGAGTCATCGGCTCCATAGACCAGATGCTTGACCCGGGCATTGACCAAAGCCCCGGCGCACATGATGCACGGCTCTATGGTTACATACAGCGTCACATCGTTCAGCCGCCAGTCCTCCAGATAGGCCGCGGCCTGGGTTAGGGCAATCATCTCCGCGTGGGCCGTCGGGTCCTTCAACCGCTCGCGCTGGTTATAGGCCCGGGCGATAATCCGGTTCTTGTGCACGATAATGGCGCCGATGGGCACCTCGTCGTCATCCAGGGCCTTGACGGCCTCCTTAATCGCCTCCTTCATATAGACCGGGTGTATCTCAGATTCAAGCATACGGCATATTCTCTACCAGAATCAGCCGAAGAAGGCAAGAAAAACCACAGATTACACAGATGGGCACAGATTTTCCAAAATATAATCCGTGTAATCTGCGAAATCTGTGGTTGCTTTTCCTTGCATTTATTCCGGTTCTGTGGTATAATTATTCTATGCCAACAAAGACCATCGGTGAATTCGAATTATACGAAGACCGGTTAATCGGCAAAGGCGCCTGGGGCGAGGTCTATCACGGGAGACAGAAATCCCTGGACCGGCCGGTGGCTATTAAAATCCTGAAATCCGACCTGACCCAGGACGCGGAATTCGTCAGCCGGTTCAAGCGCGAGGCGGAAATCCTGGCCAAAATCACCGACGACCACATCATCCACGTCTATTCAGCCGGCCAGCACGAAGGCGCGTATTATTTCATAATGGAATATGTGGAGGGCAAACCCCTGAGCAGTTTCGTTGACAGCGGCTATAAATTCTCGACCGACGAAATAATCTACGTGGCCCAGTCCGTGGCCCAGGCGCTCAATGCGGCCTGGGAATCAGCCGCTAAAATCATCCACCGCGACATCAAACCGTCCAATATCATGGTGGCTCATTCTGCCTCCGTGGTTAAATCCGCCGGAGACGGCGCTATCAGTATCCTGGCCGGCAAAATTAAGGTTATGGACTTCGGGCTGGCCAAGTTATCAGCCGGCGGCAAAGACGCCACCATTGCCGGCACCATCATCGGTACGCCCAAATACATCTCGCCTGAACAGGGCATGGGCAAGACCGCGGACATCCGTTCGGACATATATTCACTCGGCATCGTGCTGTATGAAATGGCCACGGGCCGGATTCCGTTCGAGGGCGAAACAGCCGTTAGCATGATTCGCCACCATATCTATGACACGGTGGCGGTTCCGTCCCAGTTTAATAAGGATATTCCCAAGGAGCTGGAAGACATCATAATGAAGTGCGTGCACAAGGACCCGGACAGCCGCTATGCCACTCCGGCCCAGATGCTGGAGGACCTGAACGGCTTCAAGCAGAAGAGCGGGCTGATTCACGCCAAGAATGCCACCCTGGATGCGACCATTGTTTCAGGCGCCGTGCGCCGGAAACAGACCGCGCGCAATCTGGCTTATGCCACGATTGCCCTGGTCCTTTTCCTGGCCGGCGGATTTATCTTCTATAAGAATCAGACGTCTGCTGGCCCAATCGCCAAAAACGACCAAACTGAGTTAACTGGCAAAATCGGCGCACCGGGAGGCACTGGCGTAATAGTAGATAGTCCAACAGACCAGACAGTCCCGGCAGTTGACGAGAAATTCGCCATCAAGGTCTGGGTGAATGACGGCAAGGCCGCGACCTACAAGCAAGGCGACGACCTGAAATTCCATTTCCGGGCCAACAAGGACTGCTCTATCTATCTCTATCATCGCGATGGTGCGGGAACCGTCAAGATGCTCTTCCCCAATCCTTACAGCAGTGACAACAAAATCAAAGGAGGTCAGGTCTACACCATACCGGACAGCAAGATGAACTTTGGGATTACGGTCACGCCGCCCTTTGGCACGGAGACGGTCTGGGCCGTGGCCAGTTTACAGCCCATGACCGAGATGGACATCCAGGCCGGCGAAAAGGATTTCCGGGACCTGGGCAAATTAGCCAGTTTAGGCGAAAGCGAACTGGTCACCCGGTCGCTGGAACTGGTGCCCAAACAAGCCCGGGCCGAGGACACCTGCACCATCAGCACGACGGAGAAATAAAATTATCGCCTACACCTCAACTATCTATGGCTATCTGATGGGTAGTGATGCATTATAACATTTTTTGACGCTCCCCCGTCTTATATGAACAGGTAGCGCTTATCATACCAAGAAACGGCGCCTACGATACCAAGCAGTATGGTATATAACTATCAGAACTGGGGTTTAGTTTACCAAGAAATAGGGCTTACCATACCAAGAAGAGGCGCTTTATTTACCAAAAAGATGGGCTTATCATACCAAGAACAGGGGCTTTAGCTATCAAGCAGTATGGTATATAACTATCAGAACCGGGGCTTAAGTTACTAAGAAATATGGCTTATTATACCAAGAGTTAGGGCCTATAATATCAATAAGGGCGGGGGGTTAGTCTAATGGGGGTGGGGCACCTCCCCCCTGCCAAAGTAAGTGGTTGATTTATATGGGGATGGGGAAACGGAAATAGCCGAAAATAGATATTTTGAATGGTTTCTTAAGAGGAAAAGGGCGCCCCGATGTTGCATCGGGACGCCCCGCTAAAGGTGTTTCTACATGGTTTTGAGTATCTTGTCCATGGCATCGAGCAGGCCCTTGAGTTCCTCGGCGTTGCAGTCGCCCATATGGGCAATCCTGAATGTGCTGTCCTTGAGCTTGCCGTAGCCGGCTGATATCATATAGCCGACCTTGCCTAATTCCTCATTGAGTTTCTTGATGTCTATCTTTTTGGTGTTGTCCGCCGTGGTCATGGTGATTGATTCATAGCCCGGCTCGGTGAAGAGCTTGAATCCGTTGTCGGTCACCCACTTGCGGCACATCTTGGCCAGTTCTTTCAGGCGCTCGAACCTTTTTTCCAGTCCCTCTTTGAGCATCTGGTCCAGCTGGTAATTGAGCGCGAAGATGTGCGAGACCGAGGGCGTGGTCGGGGTCTGGTTCTTGGCGTCAAAGGCGTCGAATTCCACAAAGTCAAAGTAATAGCCGCGGTTCGGGACGGTCTTGGCGCGCTCCAAAGCCCGTCCGCTGACCGAACAGATGGCAAAGCCCGGCGGCAGGGCAAAGCCCTTTTGGGTGCTGGCCAGGCACACGTCAATGCCCCAGGCATCCACTTCTATCTTGGCGCCGGCCATTGAACTGACTGCATCCACCATAAACAGCACGTTTGGATACTTCTTGACTACGTCCGAGATTTCCTTCAAGGGGTTCATCACGCCGACCGAGGTTTCGTTGTGGGTGACAAAGACCGTGTCATACTTGCCGGTGGCTAATTCCTTATCAACCATGGCCGGTTTTATGGACTGGCCCAGCGGGACCTCAAACTTGTCGGCCGGTTTGCCGTTGGCGACCGATATGCCGAACCATCTCTCGCCGAATTCACCGCAGACGAAGTGAGCGGCGCGTTTGCTGATGCAGTTGCGCACGCAGGCCTCCATCAGTCCGGTGCCGGACGAGGTGCTCAGGTATATCTTGTTCTTGGTGTAGAGCAGTTGCTGGAGTTTTCCCTTTACCGCGCCGTGCAGGTCGGTATAGTCCTTGGTCCGATGTCCGATCATCGGCGTGGCCATGGCGTTTAACACGCCCGGATAGACCTCGACCGGGCCCGGGATAAACAGTTTCTTGTGCATAGCACTCTCTCTTTCTATCTGAATGAAGCCGAGCAAATGGCGCAACCCTTACGGGCCTTCTTGCCCTTTGCGCTGCCCTTGGTTTCGTTTTCGTGCAGGTAGTTTATCTTACTGATGACGATACCGCTCAGGAGTTTGGGATAGAAATCAGTTGATTTCTGGGGCATCCGTTCGCCCTTGAGCGAGACGTTCTTGACCTCGGCAATCCTGGTCGGATTGAGGATGAAGGCCATCTGGTACTTGCCTTTTGTTACGCTGTCAATGGCCTCGTCTTCGGAGCGGATGTAGTTGACGTTTTCCTCGTTGGCCACCTGTTCCTTGTTGATGCCCAGCATTTTCTCAAGTATCAGGGAGTGGAGAATGGTCACGTCCAGCCGTTTCCAGGTGGACGACTGTTTTTCGGTGATGACCTTATCCATTATCTTGTCGTTCTTCAGGGTGAGCACGAAGTATTTCTTGACGCCCTTGACAATCAGTCCGAAGGCATGGGCCCGCTCCCCGGTCATCCTGAGGTCCTCGGAGAATTCCTGGCGGCTGGCCTTTTCCTCTTTGGAGGTGTGGGTTGGATACTCGTTAATCCAGAAATACTGCTTGAGCTTGGCCAGCAGGTTATTGAAGGAGAAGTCCTTCCCCGATTTGGTCGGGACTCCGCTGTCGCTGCGAAGCCCGAAGATGAGCCGGTGGGTGGGCAGGATGGTCAGGCCTTTGTCGTCCATATTGACAAAGGTCATCATCCGGTTCTCGAATGACTCGTTGCCGATGCATTTCAGGCCCAGGGCGCGCATCTCGTTGCGGTAATTAAGCGCGGTTTCGTAGCGGTGATGGCCGTCCGCGATGAAGACGGCCTTCTTTTTCATGGTGTTCTGGACAACCTTGATTATCCTGGGATCGGTGACCTTCCAGAGCTTGTGAATCACGCCGTCGTCGTCTTTGAGCTTGATATCAGCCGGCCGGTAGTTGGTAACCCGGGCCAGGGCCTGATTGATGACCAGTTTCGGGTCCGAGTAGAGCATGAAGATTTGTCCGGTCGAGCCGCCCACCGCGCGCATGGTGCTTAAGCGGTCCTGCTTGGGCTTGAGGAGCGTGCGTTCGTGCGGATGGACGCCGCCCTGGCCGAATTCCACCAGCCGCATCAGTCCGATAAAGCCCTTGCGGATTTCCGGCGCGTGAGCGCCATAAGGGCGCCATGGCGCTTCGGCGCCACAGGCGGACTTGTTCTTGATGGGTGAATGGAATTCTTCGTGATAGGCATAGATGGCCCGCTTGTTGTCTTGGACCAGGATATTCTTCTTCAGCCAGGCATTGAGATAATCAGCCGCCCGGGTGTATTTGTTGTTGCTGTCGTTGTCGCCCTTGAGGTCCTTGCCCTTGGTGATGCGCACCAGGTTGTAGGGGTTCCGTTTGTAATACATGGCCTGCATCTCGGGCGTGATTTTGTCATACGGCTGGGTCAGGACCAGCCCGTAATCCTTGATTTTGGACTTGTTATAGGTGATGCCGTAAAAAGGCAGGATATCGGTCATTTGTTTGGTCCTCTCTTTAGAGTCCGTTGGAGTAGGGCGGCTTATGGACTCTTATGTCCCCCGATGTTATATCGGGGGGCTGTCATATTAATGGGACAATTCACTCAGTTCTTTAATGGCATCCTGCAGGTTATTGGTAATGCTGTAGAAGGTGGACAGCTTGAATAGTTTGAATACCTCCATGACATTGGCCTGGGGGCTGATAAAGACAATCGTGCCCTTGTGCTTTTCCAGTTCATCCAGCAGAGAGATAAACAGCCCGATGCCCGGGCTGCCCATATAGCTCACTCCGGATAAGTCTACTACGAGCTTCCATATCTTACGGTTAAACAGGGACTGGATTGCCTCGAAAAGCGTTTCCGAGGTCTCGTTATTCAATACGCCGTCCAGCGTTATCAGGCAGGACTTGCCTTCCAGTATTTTAACGTCAATAGCCAGTTCTTGCATAGGTTATTTCTTTGCGAAAGCGATAAGTTTATCGGCCACCGCGTCGCCCACCCGGTTCTGGCCTTCGACCGAAGAGGCGCCCAGATGGGGCGTCAGGATTATTTTCTCGCCCACCGCAATCAGCGGATTGTCCGGCGTAACCGGTTCTTTTTCATAGACATCAATAGCCGCGCCGGCAATGGTGCCGGCCTTGAGCGCTTCGGCCAGGTCCTTTTCCACGATGATGCCGCCCCGGGCGCAGTTGAGGATATAGGCGGTCTTCTTCATCTTCTGGAATGCCTCGGCGTTAATCATGCCGGCGGTTTCCTTGGTCTTGGGCATATGGAGCGAGATATAATCGCTTTGACTGTAAACCTCATCCAGGGTTTTGACCATTTTGATGCCGGCTTTGGTGATATGTTCCGGCACCGGATTGAGATAGGGGTCGTAGCCGATGACGGACATACCCAGGGCGATGGCCCGCTTGGCCGCTTCAAATCCGATTCGGCCCACGCCGACTAAGCCGAGCGTCTTCTGGTAAAGCTCGGTGCCTTCCAGGCGCTTCTTTTCCCATTTGCTGGTCTTCATGGTGCTGTCGGCAATGGTGATTTTCCGAGCTAAGGCGAACATCAGTCCGATGGTCAGTTCGGCCACCGAGATAGACGATGCCTCGGGTGTGTTTTCCACCTTGACATTGGCTTTCTTGGCCGCCTCGGCGTCGATATTGTCCATGCCCACCCCGCCCCGGACGATGAGTTTCAGGTTCTTGCCTTTTTCGATGACCTCTTTGGTGGCCTTGGTGGCGCTGCGGACGACCATAATGTCGTAGTCACCCACCACGTTAAGCAGATCCTGGGCCGTGATGCCGCCCTTGTCGTCCACGGTCAGTCCGCCCTGGCGCATCTTTTCCACGGCGGAACTTTCCACCTTGTCGCAGATTAAGACCTTCATGTGTTCTCCTCTCTAATTTCCCCCGCTACTGTCCTCCTATAATACCTGTTTTACCCGATAATATCAAGAAATTACGGTATCAATTCATTAAACCGCTTATCCCGGCGCAGGTTTTCCAGGTCCGGGTCTTTTTTGGCCCAGTCCAGGCCGGTCATCCCGAATTCGATGGCCTTTTTCAGGGCCATAAATGCCTCGTCAATGTTGTTATTGCGGGACAGGGCGCAGGCGTAATTATACCACAGCCCGGAGATGTTCGGGAAACAGGCCACCGCCTTCTGGTAATACTCAACCGCCTGGGCATAGTTACCGCCTTCCAGGGCTTCCAGGCCTTTCTGGATGTATTCCAGCCCGGCTAAATCAGTCTCTTGGAATTTTACCTGGCTTTGGAGCGACTCTAGGGTAGTGATATCTGACTTTCCGCCCAGCAGGGCAGTGAAACTATCCGCTAAAATACTGTTGATGGCCAGGTTATAACCCTCTTTCCAGAGAATAACCGCGCCGGCCTTGTTTATCAGGAGCACCGAGGGCATAAGCTCCTTTTTCTTGGTGGCCACATCCGGGATAAACTGTTTGGCCGCGGCCATATCCTTATCCAGCAACATCGGTAGTGACACGCCGTTTAAACGCTCGTCATTTTCGCCCTTTTCGTCAACCAGCACGGTCCAGATTTCCACGCCGGCTGATTTGGCCTGGTTAATCGTGGACTGAATCAGCGGCAGCATCCTCAGGGACGGCTCGGATTCCAGGGTGAAGAATACCAGGAGTATATTATTATTCTTGAGCGCTGATTGTAAGTTATGCGTTTGCCCGGCCTTATCCGTCAGGGTGAAATCCGGCCGGGTCTTGAGTTCCCGTACCACCCGTTCACCGCTGCTGAGCATATCCATCGGCAAATCCAGCGGTACAGTTACCTCAATGCCTTTTTCCGAGGCGATGGTAATCGGCCGGGCGTAGATAAGCACATCGCCGTTGGCGTTGCGGTTGGCGGCGGTTAGGAGATATTCGCCCGGCGCCGCGGTCAGCCAGCCGTTGCTGACGTTGAGCTCCTCTTCCAGGAAATCCCAGCCGCCGTCGCTGAACCTGGAAATGCCGCAATTCATCTCGCTGGTCTGGTATTCAAATCCGTTCTTGGTGGTGATGATTCTTACCCCGCCTTTCTTGACGTATTGCTTTTTGGTATCCTCGTTCAATTCCGTCTTGCCCAGATTCTTGCTGTCCATGGGATAAAGCGGCAGCCAGTTGGCGCCGTCGTAAAACTCCACCCAGTCGGACTTGATATTAGCCGGGATGCCCACAGACCGCAATGCGGCGATGGTGGACATAACCGGCCCGCCCTTGAGCGCGCGCCGGCTCTTAAAGACATCGGCCGGATTGGGCGAACAGAAAAACCGGCCGCTGGCTGAGTCCGCTATCTTGATGTTCTGTTCAATCCACTGGTTGATTCTTAAGGCCGCCTCGGTAATGGTCAGAGGTTTTTTACCTTGGTAAACCACGGGCATGAGCAGGTCATAAAGATCTTTGCGCCATTGATAAATATGCATGTAGGGCATCCGGGGCGACAGGACATAGGAATGATAAATATCGTCGGTTACCTTTACCGGCATCTGGCTCCGGGCTAATTGGGCGTACTTGACGTGCTCCAGCAGGATGGTCTTGTTGGTTTCGATGCTGTCCACCAGGTTCATCTGGGCCACCAGCCAGAACAGGTCTTCTTTCTGTTCCTTGGAGGCTTCATTCATAGCCGCAACGATTTCCGTCCAGTTGCCGCCCGAGCGCTTCAGCACGCTGATGATATTGCCGGACAGCGGGCTGGACATGATTAGTTCGTTGACATCTGGGTGTTCCTCTATTTTGAACTCCGCGCAATAATAGGCCTCCGGCGGCGCTATCGGGCAATGGTCGGAATTAATTTTCTTATATTTGGCCGGGACTTCCGGGTCAGGCCCGGCATTGGCCGCGGCCGGATTAAACGCCACATACGCCGCATGGGTGTCCGGGAAGCGCAGGGTATAATAACCGGACGGGCCACTCTTGTTTGATAACGTCATGGTGACGGGCAGGGTGCCTGAAATAGTGGAGATAATCTGCCAGTCCAGCTGTCCGGTATTCCCGGCGCTGAGCATATACTGTCCGACGCCGGTGGTAATCGAGGCCTTGCCCTGGGCATCGGTCTTCTGCAGGGCGACCTTACGGAATACCGCCCAGTTTACCACGGACAGTGTCACCGGCGTGCCGGAAGCCGGCTGGCCGTCGGCCGCCAGAACGGTGACATCCAATTTGCAGGTCAGCGAATAATTGGACAGGACGTTCAGAATGGAGTCCTTTTTACTGGCCCGGTAGATTGTGGACTTGTCCTCGGGCTGTCCGAACCGGGCGCAGTAAATCGCCGCGCCGGTAGCTGAGAATTCCGTGAACCAGGCCCGGCCGGCTGTGGCGGCCATGGCTGATTGGATGGATGGTTCGCAGCTGCCCATGGAAAACCATTTATCGCCGGCCCAGATCTCGGTCCAGGCGTGGTTGTTGTCGCATTTGGGCCAGTAAGGCGTATAGACGCTCCGAGACGGGATGCCGACCGCTCGGGTAGCGGCCATAAAGATAATCATCATCTCCTCGCAGCGTCCCTGGCTGGATAGAAGCGTGGCAAAGGGCGATTTGTCCCTGGCCTCGCTCGGCTCAAAATGGACCCGTTGCTTGGCGTATCCGGCCTGGGTGTCTTTGCGCTCGCCGCCCAGCCAGAGATTGACCTGATAAGCCGCCTCTAACATCGTCTCGCAGTCCTTAACCAGCGGGTCTAACTGGTCGTAGAAATATTTGCGATGCGCGGTAATCGGTTCTTCAGCCATCCGGTAGGGCAGGACATAGGCCAAAAAAGTGTCCTCGGGCATATCCTTCATCCAATGGTATTTGTGTTTTATCAGATATGCGTAATGGATGTGCTCCAGCAGATAATCGGCCTTGATGGAAATCAGGTCCGGGAAGGGCATGGTGCTGATGAGGAACGCCGCGCCTTCCAACTCCTCGCCTTTGAGCGTGGTCAAAACCTTGAGCAGTTCCGGGGCGTTCTCGCCGGCTTCATTCAATGCCGATTGGACATTGGCAACGTATTTGGCAGGCGCATATTTGGAGATGTCCGCGTATGGTTTTGAACCGGATGACTTGCAGGAGGATAACATGAAAACAACCAGAAGCGCGCCTAAAACCAGTTTGGTGTGTCTGATAACCATAGTCGAATCCCTTCTTAGTTACGGTTATGATGGAAATTCGGATTATTATATAGCAAACGGTCATGATGTTCAATATTTCCAACGATAAATCCATTGACCCCGCACATAAACTATGTTAACAATACTGCAATAAAGTTCGTTAAACGGTAGCATATAAGTGTTTAATTAAATCGTTATACTTATGTGCGGGGTTGACCCCGTTAAGTGGGGGACTTACGATAGTGCTCCCCTCTATTAAGAGGGGTCGGGGGTGTGTCAGATAATTACCATTATGAAGTTTATCAGACAGATTTGGTTTAGGGCCGTGCACCAGAATCCCAAGGGGTTTTTCTGGTGGCAGGTTCGGGGGGTGCTCCGTCTGATGTCATTTTTCTATTATATCGGCATCAAACTGCGCCTGTTCCTTTATTGGATTGGCATCTTCAGGTCGCGTAAATTGGTTGCCCGGGTCATCAGCGTGGGCAATCTGACCGTGGGCGGGACCGGCAAAACCCCTTTTGTGCTTTATCTGGCAGAGAAACTGTCTAAAGGAAGCAAGGTCGGGATTCTGACTAGAGGATATGGAGCCGGGTCTAAGTCCACAGAAGATGACGAGAATATGGCCCTGCCGGCTAATGTGATTCGGGCTACTAATCCCGACCGGGTCAGTAGTGGCGAGAAACTGATAAAAGAACAGGGTGTTCAGACCATTATCCTTGATGACGGGTTCCAGCATCTTTCATTAAAGCGTGATGTGGATATTGTGCTTATAGACGCCACTAATCCGTTTGGTAAGGGACGGCTGATGCCGGCCGGGATTCTACGCGAGCCGCTGGCCGCCCTTAAACGGGCTGATATCTTTGTCATTACCCACGCTGATTTGGTGACACCGGAGCAACTCAATGTGCTGGAGCAGAAACTTAAAAGGTATAATAAGAAGATGGTCAAGGCGATTCATAAGCCGCAATATCTGGTGGACATGGCCCAGCCGGATAAAACCATTGACCTGGCCGAAATCAAAGGCCAGAATATCTGGGAATTCTGCGGTATCGGCAATCCATTCCAGTTCCACAAGACCCTCAATGCGCTCTGCATGGTCAAGGGCCTTTCGATATTTCCGGACCATTATTACTATTCCCAGCCGGACCTTCAGGCCATGTTCCTGAAAGCGAAGATGGAAAAGGCCGAGGCCTTTGTGACCACGGAAAAGGACGCCCTGCGGCTGAAAGGCGTAACAATCCCACAGGATATTCCCTGCTATTATCTGAAGATAAAGATAGAAATAATCCAAGGAGAAGATGTGATAGGAAGCTTAGAGCAAAGAGCATAGAGACAAGATTATCTCTACGCTATACGCTATACGCTCTACGCTATACGCTCTATGCTGTATTTCCGTATCATTGACGTCAATGCCAATCGGGCGCGGGAGGCAACCCGGGTTATAGAGGATTACGCCCGCTTTATCCTGGAGGATGCGGTCTTGAGCGCCAAGGCCCGGAGCATTAGGCATCAATTAGTAAATATCCTCAAGCCCTGCGCTCGGCAGATGCTGGCCAGCCGGGATATTCAGGCCGATATCGGCAAGGAAACCGCGACATCAGCCAAGACAACCGCTGAGATTGTCATCAGTAATCTCCGCCGGTTAAGCGAGTCATTACGCAGTATTTCAGAGTATTCTAAAACTATTATTAAAGATAATCTGTGTAAATCTGCTTGCACTGAGCAAAGCGAATGTGTGTCATCTGTGGTTAGGGATGTTGAACGCCTGCGCTTTGAGGCATACCAATTAGAACAGGAATTCTCATTTATCCTCTATCCTAACAAGGCATTTGATAAGGTGCGTCTTTATGTGTTGGTGCCGGGCATCCGGAACGATAAGATTATCAGGGATTTGATTAAGGGAGGAGCAGGTGCTATTCAATTAAGAGTAAATACCCCCTCACCCTTCCCTCTCCCCTGTGGGGAGAGGATAGGTGAGGGGAGCGGTACCGAATCATTAACCGACAAGAAATTATTGGAGCTGGCTGTAAAGTTTCGGAAGATTACCAGAGCGCATCAGGCCTTGTTTATTATCAATAACCGGATTGATATTGCTTTGTTGAGCAATGCAGACGGCGTGCATCTGGGCGCCACTGATTGTTCTGTCCGTGACGCTCGCAAAATATTAGGGCCGGATAAGATTATCGGCGCCACCAGCCATTCCATTGCCGAGGCGCTGGACGCCCAGCGGAACGGGGCTGATTACGTCTCGGTCGGTCCGATGTTCTCGTCGCCCACCAAGCCGCATCTGGCGCTGGTTGGGTTCAGTTATCTCAAGGAGGTGGCCAGGAAGATACATATTCCCTATGTGGCTATCGGCGGCATCACCGCAAGAAATCTGCCGGTTCTGTTGAAGGCGCATAAGAGGTTATTTAAAGAACCGCTCAAGATTGCGGTTTCATCGGGGATTCTCAACAGCAAGAATGTATCAGAAGCAACAAGGCGGATAAATAAAATACTTAACCACAAGGGACATTAATAAATTAGACAACAGGATTTAACGGAACTAAGCGGAGCGTGAATCCGAGCACCCCGACCCGTACGGGCGGGGCGCGCAGGTTAATTATCAGATTAGAATTACTTGTAGTGAGTGACCCACAGGGTCCCAGTGGGAAACGAATCTATCTGTTTAATCAGTGTAATCCAGTTGTTATCATTTAATTTCTGGGGCAGTATATTTATTATTCATTCGTGTTTATTTGTGTCTATTCGTGGTTGCTGTTTTCCTTGTTTATCTGTGGTTTCAAAATCTTGACTTGTGTGGCTGGAAAGGTTAATTAGTGTTATGATTACGATAGGCATAAACGGCGCGTCAGGCAAGATGGGTCTTTCGCTGGTGCGTCTGATAACTGAATCCAAGGACCTTCGGCTGGTTATGGCTATTGACCGTTCGGATAATCCCAACATCGGCAAGGACATCGGCCTGATGGCCGGTCTGGGCAAGGCCTTGGGCGTTCGCCTGTCTGCTGGGATGACCCAGAGAGCAAGTGTAATGATTGACTTCTCCCATCCGGCGGGCACAATGAAGATTCTCAAGGAATGCCTCAAATACAAAACCGCATTATTAATCGGCACGACCGGATTAAGTACGGCCCAGAAAAACCAGATTCGTTTAGCCGGCAAGAAGATTGCCTGTCTGATTAGTCCGAATATGAGTATCGGGGCCAATCTGCTCTTCAAGGTCGCTCCCCAGATTGCGGCGATATTAGGCCAGGAATACGATATAGAGATAGTAGAGACACATCACCGGTTCAAGAAAGACGCGCCCAGCGGCACGGCCATCCGACTGGCTGACGCCATTACCGCTACTACCGGTAAAAAGATACCGACCCACTCATTACGCATAGGCGATGTGGTGGGCGACCACACGGCAATTTACAGCACCTTAGGCGAGCGCATAGAATTGACCCACCGGGTCCACACCAGAGACATCTTCAGCCGTGGCGCATTAAAGGTCGCCCGTTTCCTGGCCAAAGTCCGGCCCGGATTTTATACCATGGCTACCGCCATTGGCGAGCCTCGCCCTGCGGGGCGGGATGCGATAAAGTAGAGTGGCTTCTTTCCTCCCGTTAACGCAAAACCTTGCCAAGGCGAAGCTAAATGATAGGCTTGTCATAGAGGCACATTCGCTTGGCTCAGTGTAAACTTAGCGAAGGAATAGGATTAAGCATAGGAGATTAAATTATGAATAAAGAAAGAGCGCTGGCGGTTTTTGAAGATTATAAAATCCGCCGGATATATGATGAGGCGTCAGCCACCTGGTTCTTTTCATTGGTGTATATCATCGGGGCGCTGATTCAGCAGACGGATTATAAATCGGACAGAAACTATTGGAAGGTCTTAAAGAATCGACTAAATAAAGAAGGCAGTGAGTCGGTTACAAAATGTAACCAACTGAAACTAGCCGACGCGATAAAGTAAAGTGTCATCGGAATTAACCTATCCCCTGCAACCTATTTTGGTCTGTTTTTGACGCTACCCTTTGATTTATCTGCACTTATCCCAATTTCCGTTAAAAAAAGGTGGGGGAGGGGGTATGGTGGGGGGTAGTACCCTTGGCGCTACGGAGGTACGTTATCGGCGCTATGGAGGCACGTCACCGGCCCTACAGAGGTGCATTCCAGGCGCTACAGAGGTGCATTCCAGGCACTACAAAGGTATATTCCAAGCATTACGAAGGTATATTCCAAGCGCTACAAAGGTATTCTCCAGGCATTACGAAGGTATGCTTCCGGCGCTACGAAGGTATGCTTCTGGCGTTACAGAGGTATGCTCCAGGCGCTACAGAGGTATGCTTCCGGCGCTACGGAGGCACGTCACCGGCGCTATCATCGGTGTATGCTCACCATACGGATAGGAGGGCAAAAAACAAAGTATTTATTGCTTTTTTAATGAAGGCGGGTATGATTATTACAAAGGAGTAATATTTATGCCATCACTAAATTTTAAGGGTAAGAATGCAGTTTGGAATCATCATTTGTCCGTTCCATACCAGATACTGGAAAAGGATAAGAAGCTGTCACTCAAAGGCAAGAATGAGGATGAGAACCTGATTATAGAGGCGGATAATCTGGTCGCGCTAAAAAGCTTGTTACCGAAATATCAGGGCCGGATAAAGTGTATTTACATAGACCCGCCATATAATACCGGCAATGAAAATTGGGTTTATAGCGATAATGTCAGCAGTCCGTTAATAAAAGAATGGCTAAAAAAAGGGCCTGTTGGTTCTGAGGATTTAACCCGTCACGACAAATGGCTTTGTATGATGACGCCTCGCCTTAAACTTCTTCGTGAATTGATGAGTGAGGATGGTGTCATATTTGTTAGTATTAACGACATTGAGAGTTCTCATGTGCGTATGCTAATGGATGATATATTTAATGGTAATTTTATTGGTATGTTAATATGGAGGAAAAAAGAGGGTGGAGGACAGACTGACGATTACTTTGTAACGGAACATGAGTATGTTCTTGCGTATGCTAAATCGCCAGATTTTAAATGGGTTGATGAAACAATTCCGATAGATGAGGCAAAATTCAAGAAAGAAGATAATGACGGAAGATTTACTGCGGTTAAACTTGCTAAATGGGGTTCTGGAGCACGGAAAGAAGATCGGCCAACGATGCATTTTGCAATAAAATCTCCCGACGGTAAAAATGTGTATCCAAAAGCACCAGATGGGAGTGCTGGAAGGTGGCGCGTTGGGAAATTAACAATGGATAATCTTCTGGAAAATGGATTAGTCTACTGGGAGGAAAAAAATGGCGATTGGGTGGCCTACGAGAAAATCTATTATGACGAAGAAGACGTTAAGACAATTAAAGAACGGAGCATACTATACGAATTAGCTTCTACTGGTGATGCCACGAAGGCGCTAACTGAGTTATTTGGGAAAAAGGATATATTTGAAAATCCTAAGCCAGTTGAACTTACTAAATTCTTAATGCGATATACCACTGATAAATCTTCAATTATTCTTGATTCCTTTGCTGGTTCGGGAACAACAGCCCAGGCGGTTTTAGAGTTAAATAAAGAAGATGGTAAGGAGGGGAATAGGAAAGTCATTTTAATTCAACTGCCAGAAGAAATTAGGAAAGATAAGCCAGCATATAAGGCTGGGTATAGATATGTTCACGAGATTACAAGAGAGCGCGTTAAACGAGTGATTGAAAGAGATAAATTGGGTGTTGGCTTTTCATACATGAATCTTGGATCACAGATTGATGCGGATTCTATCTTATCAGGCAAGTTGCCAACCTATAAAGAGTTTGCCAAGTATGTTTATTATCTGGCAACCGGAAAGACAGGCAACGAGTCAATTTACCTTATATATGAAAAGGACAAGGACAAACTAAAGAAGCTGGCAATTACGCTTGAATGGGCAGAGCAGACAAACAAGAAAGACAAGGGCAAGAAGATTATCTATGCCCCGGCCTGTTTCATAGATGAAGAATACCTGGAGAAGTTTAATATCCATTTTGTGAGTATTCCTTATAATCTCTTTGAAAAGAAATAGATATGATTCTAAAGGATTATCAGATAGAGGTCATCGATAAACTAAAAGAGTTCTATACCGAGGCGGAAAAACAAAAGAGCGAGGTAGAGAAGTCAAATGATAAGGTTTTAAGAGAATCTGTTTCTTATGTTGATACTGTTTATACTAAGCTTGACCTGCATTTTGCCGACCGGCCTAAGAACGGCTTAGGACAATCATATACCCGTTTTTGCCTGAAGATTCCGACCGGCGGGGGCAAGACCCTATTGGCAATTGAGGCCATCCGGGAATACCAAAACCTATTCGCCAAGAAAAGAACCGGGTTAGTGGTTTGGATAGCGCACCGCGAGACCATCTACCGCCAGACCATAGAGAAACTCAGGGATAAAAATCATATCTACCGCCAGTGGCTGGACCAATGCAGCGGCAACCGGACCATTATTCTGGAAAAAGGACAGCCGTTACGGATGCAGGACACGGACAGCAATCTGGTGATTCTGATGCTGATGATTCAGTCGGCCGGAAAGAAAACCAAGGAAAATATGAAGGTCTTTCAGGACAGCGGCAAATATATTGACTTCTTCCCGCCGGATAACCAATACGAGGAGCATGAAAAACTATTAAGGAGGGTCCCTAATCTTGATCCTACCCCTGGTGATGTATTCGGCAAGAGAATAATAAAGACCAGTTTAGGCAACATAATCAGGATGGAGAATCCGCTTATGATTGTGGATGAATTCCATACGATGTTTTCGGATATTGCCAAAAGCACGTTGGACGGCTTAAACCCATCAATGATAATCGGACTGTCGGCTACGCCCAAAAAACGGGAGGGCATGAATATTTTTATAGAAATTACGGGCAAGGCGCTTAAGGACGAGGAGATGATTAAATTAGATATGCACCTGCATTCGCCGACTACCAGCGGAGATTGGCATGAAATGATTAACAGCGTCAGAAAGAAAAGGGAGACGTTGGAAAAGACAGCGACTGACTTTAACCGTAATAAGGGGATATATATCAGGCCGATAGCATTGATACAGGTAGAGCGAACGGGTAAAGACCAGAGGGGAAAAGAATTTGTGCACAGCGAGGATGTGCGCGAATATCTGGTTGCGCAAGGAGTTCCGGCTCATCAAATCGCGGTAAAATCAAGCGAAATGGATGAGATTAAAGAGGAAAAACTCTTATCGCAGACAAGCGAAATCAGATACATCATTACCAAAGAGGCGTTAAAAGAGGGCTGGGATTGTTCATTTGCCTATGTTTTAGGGGTGATACCCAATGCCAGGTCTGAATCCTCAATGACCCAGTTGGTCGGCCGGATATTACGCCAGCCGTATGCCAAGAAGACCGGGGTGGCGGAATTGGATGAAAGTTATGTCTATTTTAACCAGGGCGATACGGAAGATGTCCTGCATAACATCCAGCGCGGATTTGTAGAGGAGGGTTTGGGCGATTTGGTCCAGAATATCAGCCGGGAATCAGGCCCGACCGGCTCGGACAAGATAAAAACAAAGATTAAGAAAGATATTCTCAATAAATATCCTGAGTCGTTATATCTGCCGGTCTGGCTGGTTAAGGAAGATAACAAATACCGGCGGTTCTCTTATGATATTGATATCAGGCCCAGGATTAACTGGCAAAACGGGCATTACGATAAATGGCTGGAAAAAGAAATCCTGCCTTTGCTTAGCGCGAAATCATCCGCTTATGAATATATAGTTGATTTGGACAATCGGCATGAAAGGCGGGATTTGGATGAGATGGATGAGGGCGTTTTTGATATTTCATACCTAACCCGCCGGATATCCGATGTGGTTGATAATGCCTTTATTGCCTTTGACCTGGCTCAGGAATTTATCTCGGCCGGCGATAAATACAAAGACAGGCAAAAACTGCTAATCAACAGTGGATTCATTATCAAGGAAATCGTCAAGAAGTTGTCAGATGAAAAAATCCAGCAAGAGCAATTAATATTTGATTCATTACTGAAAGGCAAGGAATTAATGCTGGCGGTCAGCGATGACGAGCAGGTCGGGTATTCGTTGCCGAAAAATAATGAGGTCTATCCGGAATATGCCGAGACATATAAACTGAATCTTTTTGAGAAGTCGGATATAAAATCAATGAATTCGCTGGAGCGGAGAATTGCCGGTTCTATTGATAATAAGAAAAATGTAATCTGGTGGGCGCGGAATATAGCCAGCAGCAGGAAATGGTATGCCATAAGAGGTTGGAAGAGAGGCAAAATCAGGCCTGATTTTATCGTGGCCAGGAAGAATAAAAGCGATGCGTTGGAACTCGTTTATATCATTGAGAGCAAGGGCGAACATTTAATTGGCAATCCGGATACGATTTATAAAAAGAGCGTATTTGATAAGATGAATCAGGAAACCATTGAACAGGTAACCCTGAAACTAATCAAGTTTAAGCTGAATAAGGACTTTAGGTTTGAACTGGTTGAGCAGGGACAGGAAGATATTGAGATAAACAGATTCTTTAATTAATAGGGGGAATACCCCTCCTTTCTCTAATGTAAAACTATGTATTTCACAAAGCCCGTTTTAGCGGTAATCAAAAGAGTTATAAAAGACCTGAAAACCCGGACAGAACTTGATAACTTATTTGAATCGTATGGCTTTGATCCTAAAAAAGATTGTGATGTTGGCAATAAATTAAATCTGGCTGGTTCATATTTAGACCATCAAGATTGGAGTGATGGAACAACGGCACATAATTTATTGGAGCTTTTGACCGAAGTTCTTCTGGGCGAGAAAGAGTCAGATACCTATCGCTGGCCCCAGGTGGAATTAATGCTTAACGCGCTAATTAAAGACAGCTATTACTGGATTAATAAGAATAAGAAATTTATCAGACAAGGTGAGCCATTTCCGCAACCCGCATTAAATAAACCTGTTGAGCAAAAGCCTTCTGCGGAGAAGACGCCAGCTATTTTACCAGAAAATACCGGGGAGATAGCAGGAAAATACGTTAAAGAGATTCTTGATAGGGAAAGAAATAATTTATTGTTTATAAGCAAATTCCTGGTTGATATAAAGCCCTTCTGGAATGACTGGCAATCATTTAAAGTAAAACTTCTTACAGTACTTAACAATGAGAAAAAACGGATTATTATTAACGGGCAGGTTATCTTAGAGGTAAGTCCGATTGACTCTAAGGAAAAGCCCATTCTCCTTGAAATAGATAATTTTTTCCAGGGCATTACTTTCCGCTATCCTTTTGCTGAATTAGAAGGATTCCTTAAAAACCTTATGACCGGCAAGGTGGTTGCTCAGGGAGAAGAATATCATTTTGTGAACACCTCTCTTGGGCCATACGGTCCGGTTTGGGTGAACTACGCATATGATTACCCCGCACCAGTGAGCATGATAGAATCATTGAGCGGTAAAACAGCGTTTGCCATAGATTACAACGGAGATAAACTCTCAAACATTCTTGATAATACCAAAATTAAATGGCAGGACTTTTACCGGACTTGTCGGGGAAAAGGTTATAATGACCCATCTTACTTATTTAGATTATTCTTCGGATTAAGGGATGCTTATGTTACCAACGATTACCAGACCCAAATATGGATATATGCACCAATTGATGTTTATATCAAGGAGTTTAAACCGCTTAAAAATAAATTGTCGGCCGTTATCTGGGCTGGCCCGTTAATAAAGCCGGATAATGTTGCATTGCGATTTGTTCCCAGTAGGGAATCCCTTCCAGAACAAAGACCGGAATTTAAGCTGTCTGATTTTTCGCCACAAGGCAATTGTTTGTACCAGAAAGATATCCCAGCTGATTTTGATCAAACAGCTTTTATTGATTTAACCTATAAGGAAAAATTATTTTCAAAGGAACTTGAAATGCCGACATCTTCCGAAGATAAGCCCATTACTTTATCTATGGCAAAGAAATCAAAGATAGGCGCTAAAAATACTACAATTATTCATATGCCTAAAGGAACTAAGCCCAATGATATTACTTTTAGATTTAAAGACCGCCGAACGATGGATGTTTTACTAAAAGATAATACCTTTAAGAGTAATGTATCATTTGATGAACTTGGATTTCAAAAGCAAAGCACCGGCAAAAAGAAGAAATCAGAACCAAGTATGCTATGGGAATTATTGGTAACGATGAGTGTAAATTATTCTAACCCGGGTTGGTCTTTTAAGGACAAGTCCACTAAAGGAAGGCAGCAGATAAGTTTACTTAGGGACAAACTTAAAACATTGCTAAATATAGAAGACGACCCCATTCCACTTAATTCTGAATTAAGAGGTTATCGCCCGGAAATTCGTCTTGAGCCGCCACCAGATGAGCGACATCATTCCTATATAAATCCTGACGAAAAAGAGTCTGATTTGGAAGACGAGTAAGACTGGTTGTGAAATCAACCCTCTGGATTTCACATAATTCACAACAATTCCAATAATTCTTGAAAAATCTCGCTATCTAACATCTTTAAACTATTGAAGTTGTAGCAAGTAGTTTAACCGCTAAAAGATTACCCCTTGTTTTTTGCCTATTTCACGGCCTAATTATAGAGGCACACGTTCGGGACGTCACCGGAAGCGGATGCGTGATGTCATCCAATCCCGTCCGGACTTGTCTTCTATGAGTATCTGCTTGATGCCTGTTTGGCAGTTAGTCATATAAATAACAAAATAGGTGGGAACGACTATGAAAAAGAGTTTTTGGAGGCGCATCATCAGGACGGTTATTGAAATCGTGCTTACGGTGATTCGTGACAAGATGAAGAAGTAACTTCGCTTGTTTCCCGGTTTGGCGGGTTATCCGGAAACGGATAGCCCCCGGCCGGGCTCCAAAAAGAAGGTGGCGCCAAAGGCGTCATTTAAGAAAGGATTAAATTATGGGTACTATCAGTGAAGTGAAACTGGCGGTTCTGCTGGGTATAGCAGAGGCCGGAGAGGTCCAGGTGGAGCGCTGGAAACGGGGCACCAAGAATAACGCTGACCTGACCTACCAGCAAATGCAACAGGCAATCGGCAACGAGTCCGATTATAAGTCCAAACTGGCTCTGCCGGCGGCCACGGCCTACGCGCCGGCGATGAATCCGGCTTTCGTGTCTCGCTCAGGTCTGGACCGGAACCGGATTGTCCGCAAGCAGGCGGATAACATCAACCAGGGCTACAATAATTACGCCGCTTCTCTGGCCCAGGCGTTTGAGACCGTGGATGGCGAACCGGCCAAGCGCTATAAGGAGGCGATTGACGCCTCAGCCGAGAATTACAGCCAGAAGGCGGCCCGGAACGTTCTGCCCTTTACCGGGTCGCGCGAACTGGGACTGGGCATCGCGCCCATCGCTTCAAGGTGGCTGACCGGCGATATTACGACTGAACGGCTGCTCAGGGGCGATGACCAAATCGGCCTGGGCGGGCCAATCAACGTGGCCCGGGTGACGCCGGATATGCGGACGGCCCTGAAGGCGGCCATCACCAACCGGATAGTCCAGTCAGGCAAGGTGCTGATTAGCGCGGATTGGGACCCGGCCGTAATGGTCCAGGAGAACGACCATATCAATAACCTGATTGCCTCTTTGCAGGACGCGGCTTATGTGGCTTTTGCCACGGCCGGGGTCTCGCATTGCGATTGGATTGTGATAGACGGCCGGAAATACCTGGAGATAAAGGTGGCAACAGTGTAGGAAATGCGGAATGCGGGGTGCGGAATTAACCGTGCCCCGCTTCCCTTTAATTAAAACAAAATACGAACACGAATGGGACGAATAGGAACGAATGGTACGAATGAATATTATTCGTGTGATTTATCTTAATTCGTGTGATTCGTGTTAAAAGGAGTTGATTTATGTCATTAAAACCAAATGAGGTAAAAACCAGTAACATCGCGACCTATGCGGTCACGACATCAAAGATTGCCAAGAGCGCGATAACCACCGATAAGATAGCCGACGGCGCTATTACCAGCGCTAAGTTGCAGGAGGATTGCGTCACTACTAATAAGATAAGTGATATGGCAATCACCAATGATAAGATTGCGGATAGGACGATTACCCAGGATAAACTGGTACTGCCGATAATTCCGCCATCGCCGATTACCAGGCCGATTTCGCCGCAGGTGGAGAGCGCTGAAATCAAGGACGGGGCGATTGTCCGGGCCAAGATTGCCGTCAATGCGGTGGAGAGCGATAATATCAAGGACCTGAATGTCACCAGCGGGAAACTGGCGTCCAGCGCGGTGACCAACGCCAAGATTGCGGATAACGCAATAACCGCATCTAAGATTGCATCTAATGCTGTGGGTTCGAGCGAGATTGCGGCTAACGCAGTTGGGACGAGTGAGATTGCTAACGGCGCCGTGACGCCTGAGAAACTGTCGTTTGTGCCGGGCGGAGCGGTGAGACCGTTAACACCGCCGGTTACTACAGCAGAAATCGGTGATGGACAAGTGACCGGGCCGAAGATTGCATCTTCGGCAGTAGGCAGTAGTCAGTTGGCAGTAGACAGTGTAATAACTGAGAAAATCCTGAATGGCGCGGTTACTGCTGAGAAGTTAGCGCCCGGCGTGGGCGGAGGCGATACCCTGACCATGTTCCCAACGCCACAGACCGCGCTGGACCAGGGCGGCATCACGGCCACGACCGTACCGGCCACGGTTGACCTTTCCGCAATTATCCCGGTCGGCACCAAGGGCGTGATTGTCTCAATCGCCTGTATCACCCAGAGTTATACGGATGGCGGGATGATGGCGTACGTCTTCAGGCAACTGGGCGCGGAATATGCCCTGCAGGTCGGAGCTCCGCCGGTTAATGCGCCGGGGATTAGTAACGGTGGCTCAGTCCTGATGCCGGTGGCGGCTGATAGGACGTTGCTTTGGCAAGCCTATGTATCAGGAAACAACTCAACCGAGCTGGTAATCTACATTTTAGGTTATGTTGTATAGGGGTTAGAGGTTAAGAATTGGGACGCAGATTTCGCTGATTTACGCAGATAAATCCTGATAATCTGTAAAATCTGCGTTTATCTGCGTTCTATTTCTCGGTCTCTGCGGAGTTTATCTGTGGTTACCTTACACCTCCATCTTCCGGATAGTTCTCAAGCCCAGCCAGACCGAGAATCCGGTAGTGACGATGGCAATGGCCGAGATGACTATGATACTGATGGTCTGCAGTTTTCTGAAGGTGTCTTCATTGATACGGCTGGTCATATAATAAATATGCGAAGGCAGACTGCCGATGACGATAATTGACAGGACATAGAGCAGGGACAGGACCAGGGTCAGGGTGCCGCCGAATCCAGAGACAATCTTGGACGGGTTATCCTCGCGCATATTGGGATACAAGACGCCTAAGGTCACGGCGATGGATGACAGTCCCAGGCATATCAGCAGGGTCAGGTAGAGATGGTGCAGGAGCATAAACGAAGGGACCTCCAGCTGGTATGAGGAGATAAACACCAGCGGTTCGCTGATAAGGATTGAACCGGCTAAAGCAAAGACCAGCTTGCTGTAGAAGATATCCTCGCGCTTTAAGGGCATCATGCCAATTATCCAGAACCGTTTGCCTTCCAAACTGATTTGCGGATAGACGAATCGGGTAGTAAAGGTGGCGAGAGTCAGGGTGGTGGCAATCAAATTGAGCGATGAGACCAGGTACTGCCACATATGTTCCTGCAGGTTGATATAGGGGATATTCTTGATATTGATGAAATAAACGCCCAGCAGGCCGAAGAAGATGAGAAGTTGGGTCCATTGGGCCGGGTCGCGCAGCAGGGTCTTGATGTCCTTGATGATGACCAGACGCAAAGGCCGGGCCAGGAATCCGAATGACAGATTGGCCAGCCGGTCCAGGAGCGAGACCGGGTTATATTTCTTGTCACGCCTGGATGAACGCACCAGGGAGTATCCGGTAAAGTAAAATGCTGAGGCCAGCCAGTACACTACCAGGCTTAGGAATAATACCTGGGCCAAAAGGAGCAGGAAGAAAAACACGGTGTCCGGCAGTCCGGCCAGGTCTACGGAGCTGAACAGACCTTGGGTAACCCAATAACTGGGCAGGAGCGGGTTCTGGGCGAATGAGAGATTGCTCATGAATTTCTGCATCCAGCCGGCTGAGAACGCAAAACTGGTGCCCCGCAGGCCGGACATCTGGGTGATGATGAAAATCACCGCAATCGCCATTAGGCCGATAAGTCCTATCAGGAGCGCCCGGCGATGGCGCGGCAGGAACCGGCCGATGACGATGCTGAACAGGCTCCCGATCAGCGCCGGCAGGATGATGAATACGGCTGAAAACAGGAAGGTCCAAACGTAGAATAGCCAGTTGGCCTGGCGGTCTATGCCAAAGGCAATCAGGAGCGGCGAGCCCAGGAACAAGAACGCCCAGGAGGAAAAAGCAATGGATTCGGTCAGTTTATAGAAGAATATCCGGCCCGGCGAAACCGGCAGTGACATCAGGTAATCCGCCTCGGCGGAATGGAAGAGCGAGGAATAATTGATAATGATATTGCTGATGACCAGCATCAGCCCCAGGGCAAAGAAGAACAGGGCCAGAAAGTAGAGCCGGACCACGTCCACAATTTCCTCGACAAACCGGTGGAGGAATCCGAATGATTCGCGGAAGAATACAAAAATGCTCACCCAGAGGACCAGGGCTGATACCGAGACGATGATGAATTTAAGTTTGTTGTCGTCCAGTTGCTGGGCGGCCTGGTTGGCCAGGGCCCGGGACCGGAATTTATAAAGCGTGGCAAGTGTTGTCATCATTGCATAACAGGAGGAATATATCCTCCAGATTCACCCCGCCCCTGCTCGCAGGGGCTGGGTTCATCTGTCCGTTGTTGTTTATCTGTTTGTTTTTTAGTTCCTCAAAGGTGCCTTGGGCAATGAGTTTGCCCTGGTGAATCACGCCGATAACGTCGGCAATCTCCTGGGCAATGGCCAGAATATGGGTGGACATAAAAATGGTCGTTCCATTCCTGACCAGTTGCTTGAATAATTCCTTAACCACCTTGACATTGGCCGGGTCCAGCCCGACCAGCGGCTCATCCACCACAATAAGCCGGGGCTTGTGGAGCACGCCGGCCGTGATGACCACTTTCTGCTTCATGCCCAGCGAGTAACTCTCGATGAGCTGGTCGATATAGTCCTTCATCTGGAACAGTTCCAGGTAGCGGTCTATTTCTGTATTTAGTTCGTCTTTGGGAATCCCATAGATATGCCCGATGAAATTGAGGAATTCCCGGCCGGATAGTTTTTCGTACAGGAACGGCTGGTCCGGGATATAGGCGATGATGCCTTTTAAGCCCAGCGAATCGGTGGACATATTTTTGTTGTCTATGAGAATCTCACCCGAGGTGGGCTTTAGCAGTCCGGTAATCATCTTGACCGTGGTGGTCTTGCCCGCGCCGTTCGGACCGATAAAGGCGAATAATTTGCCTTCGGGTATCTTAAGGTTCAGTCCGTCCACCGCCTTCTTATTGCCGTAGAGTTTGGTGACACTTTTCAGCTCTATCATGGTTACTCCCTCATCAAATACAATCCCGGTAAAAGTATTTCCTGTTTGAGTATCTGGCCGTCCGGCGTTATATAGGCCGTATAATTCAGGGGCGATTTGGCCATCCCCAGGTCGCTGATGACTACTTCGTAGACATCAACCATCCGGTTCTGCCATTCTATCTGGGTGCGGCTTTCCACCCGGGCTTTCAGGGTCTGCATGGACGCCCCGAAAGGATTGATACAATTAATAGACCATTCCTTGCCGACCGTCAGGTGCGGCATGGAGACAAAAGGCGACAGGCCGTCCGATACGGTGGAGTCATCTTTATACGGCAGGTAGCTGGTGGAACTCTTCAGCCCGTCGTAGAGGGTGAATCCCAGCAGCCCGCCTTTTACCTCGCCTGAGATATTATAATTCAGGAAAGGCCCTTTGGCTGAGAACGAGAATGATTTCAGCTTGTATTTTTCGTCAATCAGGGAATACCCGGAGAATGTCATTTTTGATACGTTGGCTTCAGGGATGTTCCCGGGTTTGCCAGCTTCTTTCTTTTTATTGCGGCGTTTGGTGTCAAACAAGGCGCTCATCATTCCGGGCAGGTTGATGTCGGTGGAATTGGTGATTTTGGTCTGGTTGTTTTCTATGGGCTGGATATCGGTCTGGGACGAGCCGATGCGTGCGCCTCCGAAATAGATGCCCATTTTGACGGTTTTATTCTCGCCCAGGGATTTGAGGTAGGCCTCGTAGGACGGTTGGGATAAGGCCGGCAGGGCCGGCAGTATTTCCCGACGGATGAATAGGCCGGTCATGATCAGCCAGAAGACGATGATGCCGGCGGAAATCAGATATCCTTTAGAGAGCATATGGTTTAAGGAAGCGCTGCTACTTCTTATTTAGTTTCACATAGAGGAGCTGCAGGCCGGAAATCAGGTTCTGGAAATTAGTTTCTTCTTCCTTGGACAGATTGCCCATGGTCTTTTCCTTGAGCATGATGAGGATGTCGATGATATAGCGGCCCTGGATCAGGTCGATTTCCTTTTTCTTGGTCATCGGGTTTTCTATCTGACCGAGTGAAATCAGGGCCTGGGCCGATAACGAAGCTAGGTAGGTATTGAAATCAGGCGGCGGGAGCTCATGGGGTTCTTTGTCTGCGGCCTGGGCCAGATGCTCTTTTTCTTCAGTGGCCTTCTGTTTCCAATCCTCATCCACCTTTTTCTCGAATTTAGTTTTGTCTTCTGTCATATTATCTTTTTAACGCCGCCTTTATAAAATCCCTGAATAGCGGGTGGGGCTTAACCGGTTTGGATTTGAATTCCGGATGGAATTGCACGCCGACAAACCAGGGATGGTCTTTTAATTCTATGATTTCAGCCAGTTCGGTTATCGGCTGGCCCTGCGAATCGTTGATGGTGCAGGATCCGGCTATGTTAAAGCCCTGGCAGGTGAACTGGTCTTTATAGGTGTTGTTGAATTCATAACGGTGTCGATGTCGTTCCTGGACGAGTTCCGCCTGATACGCTTTTGAGGCCAGCGAATTGGGCTTAAGTTTGCAGGGATAGGCGCCCAGGCGCATGGTGCCGCCCAGATTCTTTATCTGGCGTTGTTCCCGCATCAGGTCAATCACCGGGTGAGGGCTGTTCGGAACGAATTCTGAGCTATGTGCTTCTTTTAGTCCCAGGACATGGCGGGCGAATTCTATGGTGGCGCATTGCATCCCCAGGCAGATGCCGAAGAACGGAATCTTGTTTTCCCGGGCGTATTTGATAGCCGCGATTTTGCCTTCGATGCCCCGGTGGCCGAAACCGCCCGGCACCAGGATGCCCCGGACGCCCTGGAGCAGTTTTTCCGCACCTTGTTTTTCCACTTCCTCGCTGTTGACCCGTTTTATCTTAAGCCGGACATTATTGGCAATGCCGCCGTGCGTCAAAGCTTCGTAGATGGATTTATAGGCGTCCTGCAGTTCCAGGTATTTGCCGACCACGGCGATTTCCAGGGTTTCGTCGGCCTTCTTAAACCGCTCGACCATGTCGCGCCATTCCTTGATATTATTATCGCCGCATTTCAGGCAGAGCAGGTTTATGATGGTCTGGTCCAGTTTCTGGTTGGCAAATGTCACCGGCACTTCATAGATGCTGAAATCAACGTCTTTTTCCTCGACCACGTGTTCGGGTTTGACATTGCAGAACATGGCCAGCTTGTCCCTCATTTCCTCGGTGATGGGTTTCTCGGTCCGGCAGACGAGGATATCCGGCTGGATGCCGATTTCCCGGAGTTTGCCCACGCTCTGCTGGCTGGGCTTGGTCTTCAATTCCTGGCTGGCCCTTAAATACGGTATCAGGGTTAGGTGGATATAAAGCACGTTTTCACGGCCGACCTCAAATCCAATCTGGCGGATGGCCTCCAGAAACGGCAGCGATTCGATATCGCCGACTGTGCCGCCCATTTCGGCAATGGTCACGTCCACCGGCTCCTTGGACGGATTCTTCATGGCTATCTTTATTTCGTTGGTCACGTGCGGGATGACCTGGACGGTTTTGCCCAGGTATTCGCCGGCCCGTTCCTTGGCAATAACGCTGCCGTAGATCCGGCCGGTGGTGAAATTGGAGAGTTTACTGATTTTGGCGTTGGTGAAACGCTCGTAATGTCCCAGGTCCAGGTCGGTCTCGGCCCCGTCTTCGGTCACATAGACCTCACCGTGCTGGAACGGGCTCATGGTGCCGGCGTCAACATTGATGTAGGGATCGAATTTCTGAATGGCGACTTTTAATCCGCGGCTTTCCAGGAGCAGACCGATGGATGCGGTGGTCAGTCCTTTGCCCAAAGAGGAAACCACGCCGCCCGTTATGAAAATGTGTTTCATATACGGAGTCTAATATTAGATTGTTTTCATGTAAAAGTCAAGTATTTATTGCAATAAATAACCCGGACCTGACGCAGGGTTTGTCAGCAAAATCAACCGAATCCGCCGGTTACTATAATATTATAATATAAATAATAATATTTGCACTTGACAAAAAGATGGCACATGCTATAATGTGCTATTTCAAGAGCTAAGATGAAGATAGACCTGCATTTGCATACGACCTGCTCGGATGGTATTTATTCGCCTGAAGCAGTGGTTAAATTGGCGCATGATAACGGGTTAGATGCGATTTCGCTGACCGACCATGACACCATCGGGGCGTATCAGGACATTGACGGAATAGAAACCAACGGTCTGAAGATAATCCGCGGGGCGGAAATCACGGCCAACCACGCGGGAAACGAGATGCACATTCTGGGCTATTTTAAGGACGGCCTGAGCGATGATTTGCGGGATTTTTTGAACAATACCCAGTTCGAGCGGATTAATCGGATAAAGGAGGGATTGAGAAACCTGCGCAAGCATAACATCAACCTGTCCTACGACGAGTTGAATGAATTTAACAAGGGAGAAAGTGTCGGGCGCAATCACCTGGCCAACCTGCTGGTGGCCCGGGGTTATACGGCTTCGGTCAAGGAATCGTTTTTGTTATACCTCAAAGATGAATTGAATATTATACCGCAGTTACTGACGCCGGTAAAAGAGGTGATAGAGATTATCCACAAAAACAAGGGCGTAGCTGTTTGGGCGCATCCGCCCCATAAGTCCTTCGAGGGCTTTCTGCCGGCCTTTATGGAATGGGGGCTGGACGGCATTGAGGCGTTTAATTACCGCAAGACCACGGCCTTTGCCCATTATTACGCCGATACGGCCGCGAAGCATAATCTCTTGATTAGCGCCGGCTCGGACTGGCACGGGTTTGAAGGTGAGATATTCCCGGACAAGGTGTTTTATCAGGAGGAGATAACCGACAAGTTTGTTAATCTTTTTAGCTAAAGGAGTTCATAGCCCAGAGCCGATAGTTACGTAATAGAAAGATAAAGATATGCTAGACCCTAAAATCATACTCAAATCGTCATTGGAAGGCCGGGAAATCAGCCCGATTGAAGCGGTTATCCTGATGCAGAGTTATCCGTCCTTTGCCCAGGAAATCCACGAAACAGCCAACCTGATTAACAAGCGGATTCACCGGGACGTGGTCAGCTTCACCCACAGCAAGAATATCGGCTACACTAATATCTGCCGGTACAGCTGCCGGTATTGTTCGTTCTACCGCAAGAAGAAGGAGCAGGGCAGTTTTACCCTGGGGATAGACGATATCCTGAAGAAGGTGTCGGAAACGCCCGGCATCAACGAGGTCTGTATCTACGGCGGGGTTAACACTTCTTTACCGTTTAATTATTATACGGATATGCTGGCCAAGATTGCCAAGAATTTTCCCTCGCTGAGTATCAAGGCGTTTTCGCCCCTGGAGATATTCTTCATCGGTAAGAAATCTAGGCAGACCGTGGCCGAGGTCCTGAAGAAATTCAAAGAGAACGGGTTAACCAGTCTGCACGGCGCTGATGCCGATATCCTCAACGACAAGCTCCGCAAGAAAATCTGCCCGGATAAGATTAAGACGGCCGAATGGATTGATATCATCAAGACCACCCATAACCTGGGTATCAAGACCTCGGCCATGATGTTATTCGGGCATCTGGAAAACGAGATTCATATCGCCGAGCATATGGAAATCCTTAGGGACATCCAGAAAAAGACCCAGGGTTTTACGGAATTTACCCCGATGCCCTTCGGCGAGCACGAGAAGAAGTTGTCTATTCTTGAGAAACTTCTGAAAAGGGGCCGGCGCGAGGATTATTTCGGAGGCGAGAGTCAGATAGTGAAGATTGCCGCCATCAGCCGCATCTTCTTCGGCGACACCATCAAGAATATCCAGGCCAACTGGTTCAGGGTCGGGCTGGACAATGCGGTCAAGAGTCTGCACAGCGGCGCCAATGACCTGGGTGAGACCCATTTTGACAAGACGGCCATCAAGAATCTCAAGCCCAGGGAAGAAATGAGCATCTCGCCGGCTAAGCTTAAGCGGGTGATAATCAAGATAGGCAAGACGCCCCGCCAGCGCAAGCATTAAAGCAGGCCGGGCGCGCCCGGTTAAAAACAACAGTGTCAGTGATTTTATACCAATATTCCTTGTCTGCCATGCCGCGAATAGTTATTATTGATTAGGTGTTTTAATATGGCGCGGTACCCAAGTAGCAAGGGAACGGTTTGCAAAACCGTGATGCGCGGGTGCAACTCCCGCCCGCGCCTTTCTAGAGCCAGTTAGGAGCGTTAGCAACTTACTGGCTCTAATCCCGCCTTAGCGGGATTAGAGCAGGGCAAGTTACAGGGATTTAAACCGCACCTATCCGAAAGATTGGTGCGGGATTAATACGGTATTCTTAAAGAAAGGACATTTATATGACAAAATCTAAAATCCTCATCCTTGTCTTTCTGGCGCTGGCAACCTCCGCGGCGTTTTCTATCCGGGCCGAAAACAAGCAGGACTCGGATATATTTACCGGTTTGAGACGCGGCGAGAGAGTGACCGTTACCCTTAAGAACGATGTTTCCTACACCGGCGCTATTAAATCGATTATCAATGACCGGATAGAGGTGGATATTTCTTTTGACGATCCGGTGCTCAAGGGCAGCTTCTCGTTCCGGGCGCGGGATATCAAATCCATCGTCACCCGTTCCAATCTTAGCAAGGTGGAAAAGGATAAAATCGCCGCCGATAAGGAAAAGAAAGAATCAGAGCGGGCCCGCGAATTGCCGGGAAAAACTCCAAGCGGTGAAGAGCCGGTCGAGCCGGCCAATCCGACGGAAAAGAAGGAGCTAAAAGGCGACGAACTGCTTGGTTTGCTTGATAAATTCCCCCAGGGCGAAAAATGGAATGGCAAAGCCTACCAGGCGATTGCGGACAAGAGCGCGTTCCTGAGAACGTCTGAAGAAACTGCTTTTATGGAAAACTATCAGGACTGGCTTAAGGCCATAGAACTCAAGGGAAAACAGGGCGATATGGAGTTTTTCAGGAAATACCTGCCGGAAAAAGGCTGGGGCGAGGAAAAATACACGGAACTCATTACCAAATATATCCGCCTGAAGGTCGGTCTGACCGCCGAGGAACAGGAATTCGTGGACAAATACGAGATATGGAAAAAGGCCCGGCCGATATACGAAGAGGAACAGAAGAAAAAGCAGGAAGAGGAGAAAAAGGAATCAAAGCCGGCGCCTGAATCCGCCCCGGAAGAAGAACCGCCTGCCGAAAATCCGGCCGGCGAATAACTGGTTACCACCTAAATGGTTTCTGCCATGATTCCTTCAAATCCGCCAGGTCTTCATTTATAACGGCCTTGCCCGAAATGCCGTTGATGACAAGTTTCTTCGGCTTGACGGTCTGGCCGATTAATCCATAAGCACAGCCAGCCAGCACGCTCTCAAACTCCGCCTTGTGTTCCGGCTTGACTTCCACCAAGAATCTGGAATTGGATTCGGAAAACAGTATAACCTCATCCTGCATCCTGTATCCTGTATCCTGTATTTCATATGGCATTGTTTTGAGGTTTATCTCCATCCCGACCTCTCCGGCAAATGCCATCTCGGCCGCCGCCACCGCCAGTCCGCCCTCGGATAAATCATGGCAGGCGCGCACCAGCCCGGTCTTTATGGCTTGGGATACGGCTAGCATAATCTGCCTGCCGGCTGTGGTATCCACTTGGGGCACCCGGCCGCCCTTTACGCCCAGCAAATCGTAATAGTGTGAACCGCCTAATTCGTCCTTAGTCAGCCCGACGCTATAAATCAGGTTGCCCGCGCCCTTGAGGTCCATTGATACGACTTTACGCACATCTTCAATCACCGAGATGGCTGAAATCAGGAGCGAGTATGGAATGGAAATGGTCTTCTTAGCCGAGACCCGGTATTCATTATTGAGCGAATCCTTGCCCGAGATAAACGGCGTCTCATAAACCTTGGCGATATCATAACAGGCCTGCGATGCTCTGACAATGGCGCCTAATTGTTCCGGATTATTGATATTGCCCCAGCAGAAATTATCCAGGATGGCGGTCCGTTCCGGGTCGCCGCCTGAGGCCACGATATTGCGCAACGCCTCGTCTATGGCCGAGGCGGCCATGGCATAAGGGTCCAGGTCGCCGAATTTCGGGCTCATCCCGTTGGCAATGACGAACCCGCGGTATGAACCCAGCCCCTGCTCGCAGGAGCTGGGTGAATCCGGCATCGGCCTGGTGACGCACCCGTCGCCCGGTCCGTCGTTATTTACGCCCTGCATGGATTTCAGGGCGCTGGCGCCTTGCACCTCGTGGTCGTATTGCCGGATGACCCATTCCTTGGAACAGACATTGGGCATCCCCAGAATTTGTTTCAGGGCCTGGCCCAATTTCACCTTCTTTTTAACTGCTCCTGCCTTAGTTGGTTTGACTGTCCACTCGGCCTGCAGTTCTACCTTGGGCAATCCGTTATGCAGGAATTCCATCTCCAGGTTGGCTACGGTATTGCCCTGGTATTTCAGGGTCAGCCGTTTGTCGCCGGTAAACCGCCCGATGATGGTGGCCTCTACGTTTTCCTTGGCGAATAATTCCAGGATGGCCTTCTCGTGTTTGGGCGGGACCGACATGACCATCCGTTCCTGGGCCTCGGAAATCCAGATTTCGGTGTATGACAGCCCCTGGTATTTAAGCGGTATCTTTTCCAGTTCCACCACGGCGCCGGTCTCCTCGGCCATCTCGCCCACGGCCGATGACAGCCCGCCGCCGCCGCAATCCGTAATGGCCGTGTAGTATTCCAAATCCCGGGCCTTGAGAATCACGTCCAGCATCTTCTTTTCTTCGATGGCGTTGCCGATCTGGACCGCGCCGGATGATATCATCTCGGACTTCTCGTCCAGTTCTATGGAGGCGAAGGTCACTCCGTGGATGCCGTCCCGTCCGGTCCGGCCGCCGGCCACCAGTATCAGGTCGCCTTCATTGACGTGCTTGAAACACCTGGTCCGGGGCATGATGCCGGCCGTGCCGCAATAGACCAGCGGATTGGCCAGATACCGGTCGTCGAAGAATAGTGCGCCGTTGGCGGTCGGGATGCCCATCCGGTTGCCATAGTCGCGCACGCCGGCCACCACGCCTTTGAATATGCGCTTGGGATGAAGCACGCCCCTGGGCACCTTATCGGCCGGGAAATCAGGCGGCGCGAAACAAAAGACATCGGTATTCAAGATTGGCTTGGCGCCCAGGCCGCAGCCCATCACGTCCCGGATAACGCCGCCGATGCCGGTGCCGGCGCCGCCGTAGGGCTCTATGGCTGAGGGATGGTTATGCGTCTCCACCTTGAAACAGAGCGCGTTGGCCTTGTCAAACTCAATGATGCCGGCGTTGTCCTTGAAGACCGAGATGCACCAGGGCTTGTCCAGTTCGTTGGTCGCCTTCATCACCGTCTGCTTCAGGAGATTATCTATCACCTGGGTTTTAACCGTGCCGTCCGGCTGGGTCTCGGAATATTTAATCAGACCTTTGAGCGTCTTGTGTTTGCAATGCTCGCTCCAGGTCTGGGCAATGGTCTCCAGTTCTATATCGGTCGGGTTGCGTTTCTGCGACTTGAAATAATCGCTGACGGTCTTCATCTCATTGAGATTCAGGGACAGGCACCGCTCCTTGCTGATTTTCATCAGCGCCTCGTCCGGCGCATCGGTCAGGGTAATGGTCTCCAGCTTGAACGAATAGGGCGGGGCCGAGGGAATGGAGGTCAGCGTTTTGTGTCCGATGAAGAAATTCTCTATGACCGGATTGGCGAAGATGCGGCCGGCCAGCCGCTTGAGGTTCGGCTCCTTGATTGAGCCCTTGAGATAGTATTTCCGGCCGGTGTGGACCGAATTGATTCTGTAACCCAGGTCAGTGATGGCCTTTAAAGCGCTGGCCTCGACCGGGTCCATTACCCCGGGTTTGAGGAATACCGTCACCACCGCGTGGAGCGAATTCTTAAATAACTCCATGGGTTTCTGGCAGGAAAACTGATGCACGGTTTGGTCGGCCAGGATTTGCTGGGCGATGGATTCCACCTCGTGGGGCGACAGCTCCGCATCCAGGACATAGACCGAGGCGAATCGGACGTCGGAAATGGTCTTGATGCCGAAATCACGGACATCGTGCAGGACGCCGTTCCCGACCGGGTCAGTCAGTTGCGGCTTCAAAGCGACTTCTATCTGGTAGAGCATAAGGAAAATCTATATTGCGACAGTAGAATTGGCAAGTAAAATGAGCAGAGAACTAAGCGAAGCGTGAAACGGAGTACGCCGAAGGCGGCGCACGGAAAACTTACGGCGCATCGCCGTAAGTTATCCCTGGCGGGAGGCGGTAGCTCTATGCCGGAGGCCGTCTGAGAATTTTATCCCGCCTGGCCCGCTTAGGCTGGCCTGAAGAGCGGGGAAATATCGTGTTTGTTGATACATTTGGGACTTATCATTATGATTTTTAGACGCACCGTAGTCATTTATAAACCGATATGGACTGGGTTGCCAACATTCGGCACTCCGTATATGCTTATTGTTTTAGTAAGCTCACAAGAAACGGCGCCTGTTCGTATTTCGGATGCCGTTCGTTCGGTAATCAAATGCCATTCCTTTGCCCAAGAGATGCCATCCCTTATATGCTTATTGTCTTAGTAAGCTTACAAGAAACGGCGCCTGTTCGTATGGCGGATGCCGTTCGTTCGGTAATCAAATGCCATTCCTTTACCCAACAGATGCCGTGCCTAAGGAATTGAATGGGGATGTAACAGGCGGAGGGGGGTGGGGGGACTCCCCCTGGTGCTATTTTATAGTTGGAAGGGGGCAAAATGGATAGGCAAAACAGGGAAAATAGCAATTTGGGGACCGATACGCTCATTGGTTTAGGTCTATTCTGCTTCTTTTTTCGGCGGATATAAATACGCCATTTTGTTGAGCCGGTAGATGCGCTCGCGCATGGGCGGATGGGTGGCCATCAGGTTGGCCACAAAGCCCTCTTTGTTGGTGAATGAGTTGCCCAACGGGTCGGCAATGCACAGGTGCGCCACGCCCCGCTTGATGGACATGGTCGGGGCTGACGCCTCTTCTATCTTCTGCAGGGCATTGGCCAGGGCGCCCGGATTCCTGATAATTTCGGCCCCGGACGCGTCAGCCAGGTATTCCCGTTTCCTTGATATGGCCATAGCCATCATCTGGGCGATTATCGGCGCCAGGATGATAAATAACAGCCAGATGGCAAAGAGGATGGCCATGGCCGGACCGCCGGATTTGCGGGATGATGACGACGAGCGGCCTGAGCCGCGGCTGGACCATCTCATGGCCCGGCCGGACCAGTCGGACAAGAGCACAATCGCCCCGACCAGGGCGGCTACGCTGGTGACCAGCCGGATGTCATAGTTGCGGACGTGGCTCATCTCGTGCGCCACTACGCCCTGGAGTTCGTCCCGGCTGAGTTTGTTCAACAGGCCCTGGGTGATGGCAATGCTGGCGTGTTCCGGATTCCGGCCGGTGGCAAAGGCGTTCGGGTCCTGGTCCGGGATGATATAGACCTTGGGCATGGGCAGTCCGGAGGCAATCTTGACCTCTTCGACGATGTTCTGGAACTGGCGTTCTTTGAGTTCCAGCGGATTAATGGGCCGGGCGCCGGTGGAATAGAGCACCACCTGGTCGCCCTTGTAATAACTGCCGATGACCGAAATGATGCCGATGACCAGCGCAATGGCCGTGCCGATGGGCAAGCCCTGGTTATAGAAATAGTCAAATCCGATGCCGATAAAGGCGAAGAACAGGATAAACAGGAACATTATCAGCCAGGTGGCCCGGCGGTTGTGTTTCTGCTGGTCGTAGATGTTAGCACTCATATACAATTATTTTACAACAGGATTCAACTGATTAATCGGATAAATCCGCTAAATCACGTTGTTTAACCGGGATTACTAAGGCGGATGCCGTAGTCCTCGCTATTTAGTTTCTTGAATACGGAAACGATATTTAATTCTATTGCCAGTGGGATTATCTGCGAATCCGCCAGCGGGCAATCTGACATAATACATTCGCCGCCCTGTTGTTGCAAATTATTCACGAACTTGCTGAGCCGGGACGCCATATCCTGATTGAGCCCGGCGTAAAGCCGGTAATAAGAGATGGCCTCTTTTAATTTACGCGGTCCACCCAGGGTGAGATTGCCGATAAGATTGGCAAAACGGCTGATTTGGCTGGCCCAGTTGGTTGGGTCGCTCATATTGGTCATATAGGGCATGCCGCCGAAGACGCCTTTGCCGAATCTGGTAGGATAGAGAATGGTATCAGATAAAGGAAATGTCTCGTGAACCACCGGGCCGGATTCCTTCTTGAATGCGCTGGCTAAGATAAATTTTACCTTGACCCAGTGTTCTTCGGGGTGTCTGACGGTATCAATAATAAGTATGGCGATGAATATACCGGCCCCGATATACCAGGACCGCCAACTAAAGATATTAAGGTTAATGTGGGGCAGGACGAATAGGCCCATGATAAAATAGAGGACATTAAAAACCATAAAGCCGAAGGCCAGAAACACCAATCCCAACAAGGTCAATAAAATACCCTGGGTGAGCGATTCCTTACGTTTCCGGGCAACCAGTTCAGTAATATCCATAAATTAATTTGTTTACTACGGACCTTCCCCTTCCATATCGTCAAAGATAAATACCTTCAGCCCCCAATAAGCGGTTTTGGCAAATCCGGCGCCCAGGAAGGCCAGTGCGGCATAGGCCATGGGCGGGCCTTCAGAGGGGATATTCAAGAGGCGGTCTTTGCTGACCAGGAACGAGGTCATGCCGCCGTAGATGAGGAATTCCAGGACCGCGCCCCGGCTGATAAAGGGTAGTTGCATGGTGTTGAATAAAACCCAGGTGACGAAGTCAGCGGTCATGACGCCGCTGATGATCGGATACCATTCGTTCTGGGTATCCAGGTAAAGCAGCCCGGGCAGATAGACGGCCACCCGGGCGATGATGGCGCTGACAAGCCCTGGCGTGATGGCGTTGAGTTGCTTGACCTTGTCTATGAATACCGCGCCTTCCCTGGCGATAATCTTGGCGATATTTTCCTGCTTGGTGGTATCAAGTTCGGCCATGGGAATCGACTCCGGCGGAGGCGGGTTGCTTTCGCTCAATTCCACCAGGTTCTGGCAGTCGTGGCAAATGGCGTGGTTATTGACCCGGACCAGATGCACCGGCGAGAAGGACTGCAGGCAGATATGGCAGAGCTGATTCTTAAAACTTACTTTAGTTAACATTTTATATGGATATTTTTACGGCCTTGCGGACCGTATCGTCTTCCACCTCGAAGAAATCCTCGTTTTGGAAGCCGAAGATGCCGGCCACAATATTTGACGGGAACATCTGGACCTTATTGTTATAATCGCGGACGTTGCCGTTAAAGAACCGGCGGGCAGCGGCAATTTTGTCTTCGGTGTCAACTAATTCCTGCTGGAGTTTGAGAAAATTCTGGTTGGCTTTTAATTCCGGATAGCGCTCGACTACGGCAAAAAGGGTCTTGAGGGCGCCGAGCATCTGATTCTCGTCCGCGGCTTGGCTGGCATATCTGCCGTTATTATTGAAGGCCCGGTTACGCGCTTCTGTAATCTGCTCAAAGGTGACCTTTTCGTGCGCGGCGTAGCCTTTGACCGTAGTGACCAGGTTGGGTATCAGGTCGTAGCGCCGTTTGAGTTGGATATCGATATCAGCCCAGGATTCGTGGATGTGGTTCTTCAGCCCGACCAGGGCGTTATAAATGACGATAAAGATTATCAGGCAGACAACAATAATAACGGCGAATACGATTAATAATTCCATGTTTTTCCTCCTATGTTGCGCAATCCCTTATGACGTAATCAGGGATGTTCGCATAAAATTCATTGGCAAACTTATAAAGATCCAAATAACCGTTCGGTTTTACTTTGCCGGTATAATAGCATCCGATATGGGTTCCGCCTATTTCTATTACGGGTGTTTTTCGGCTGGATAGCAGGAAGTTCATCATCTGCGGATGGACGATATCGTAGGCAAACTTCTTGTCGTTTGACTTCACGTAGAACCGGCTGCTGAATTCCCTGGATTCAAAGTCGATATCGTCGAACCCGATGGCGCCGGCGATTTTGTCTAGGAAGTTTTCCGGCCTAATAAAGAGAGGTTTAAAATGTTGGGGAACTCCGAGCACGCAAACCGAGTTGTTATGAACCTGCCGGCTTTTGCCGGAACCGGTGGTATAGGTATAATCAAACATGGCGATATGGCAGCCATTTTTGCTGCCGCTCATAGTATTGGATATTTTTTGTGAATGCCCCTTACTAAATAAAGGCAGGTCGTAATACGCCTCGCTTTTGCCCTCATAATAAGTAAGTCCCAATTGGGCGGCTATTTGGGCCATCTCAGCCCGCCGTTTACGTTCAAGGAAATAGTTCAGGGCTATAAACGCAACGACGGCAAGAGCCACTACGACAAAAAAGAAGGTATTCATTAGCGTATCAACGAACCAATACGCCTGCCGGTCCGGCCAGATAGATAAATAACCGGCGAACCGGCAGATCGCTGTTAGAACTGGACCTTGGGCGCCTGGCGTTCCTGAGGCGTGGCATCGATGTTAAAGAATTCCGACGACTTGAAGCCGAATACGCCGGCTACGATATTGGACGGGAACATCTGAATCTTGTTGTTGAATCCCATCACGTTATCGTTATAGAATTGCCGGGCAAATGAGATTTTATTCTCAGTGGTGGTCAGTTCCTCCTGCAGGGCCAGGAAATTCTGGTTGGCCTTGAGTTCCGGATAGGCCTCAGCCACGGCCAGCAAGCCTTTCAGCGCCTGGGTCAGGAATCCTTCGGCCTGGGCTAATTCGCCGACCTTGCCGGCGGCGGACGCCTGCATGCAGGCCGAACGCGCCTTGGCGATATTTTCAAACGTGGTGTTCTCGTGCTTGGCATAGCCCTTGACCGCTTCGACCAGGTTGGGTATCAGGTCGTAGCGGCGTTTCAGTTGGACGTCAATCTGGGACCAGGCGTTCTTGACGATATTGCGCAGGGCCACCAGCCCATTATAGGTAACCACCAGCCACAGTAACACAATGACAGCCAGAATACCAGCGCCTATCAGATACCACATAAATTCCTCCTTTTAAGTCCCCGCCAACGGCGGGGAGTCTTATCCCGATAGTTTTTACCGGGAATAATTCAGCGGATTTAAGATGTTATATGCAATCGGATTCATCCGCCAAATCCGGTCGCAGGTTATTTTTTCGTTTCCTCCGGTTGTTTACGCTGGAACCAGAGCAGGTAGATAATCTCCAGAATACCAAGCGTATTGATAATAAGAATGGAAACAAACCAGCCCAGCTGGTTATTCCGGCCGCATTTCCACAGGGCAATGCCCTTCCAAACCAGAGACCAGGCGACGACAGCCAGGAATACGACTAATATTATGCCGGTTAACGCGAATTCCATAGCATGCCTCCTTTGTTACAGGGTGTTTGATATACTTATAGCAAAAAGCGTGCCAAAGTGAAGAAATAAGGGGTATTTTCCCGATTAGATAAATAACCTATTTAGATACTGATGTTATAACAAGAAAATTACCTGCATAGATTGTAGGTCGGTGTTTCTGATTGCCTGCGAGGCGTTCATTTCTGTACATTGTGTAACAAAGTGCACTCTTGGCTATTTCAGGGCCGGGTTGGCAGATTGTTTGGCTGAAATAATCATGCCGACAATCTTGCTGGTAATGGTCAGCCCAAGCTGGAGGACGCCCAGAATGATAAACACGCCGACAAATCGGATGCCCAGGGTGGCAAAGACGTAAATCCAATCAATGGTTCCGTCAGGATTCATTTTCCCGGCCTTTCTTTTATTTGAACATGGCGATAAACATACCGGCCGCGGCGGCCGTGCCGATGACGCCGGCTAGGTTCGGCCCCATGGCATGCATAATCAGGAAGTTCTTGGGGTTATATTGCTGGCCGACCACCTGCGCGACCCGGGCTGACATGGGCACGGCCGAAACGCCGGCCGAGCCGATGAGCGGGTTCATCCGGTTCTCTGGTTTCAGGAACAGGTTCATTACCTTGACGGTCAGGATGCCGCCGGCCGTGCAGACCGCGAAATCAATGATGCCCAAGCCGAATACTAGGAGCGGGGCCTTGGTCAGGAACTTTTCCGCCTGCATGGTGGCGCCGACCGAGATGCCCAGGAAGATGGTGACGATATTCATCAGGGCGTTCTGGGCCGTGTCGGTCAGCCGGCTGACCGCGCCGCTTTCCTTCATCAGGTTGCCGAACATAAACATGCCCATCAGCGGCATGACTGCCGGCACCAGGATGGAAATCAGGGTAGTGGCCAAAAGCGGGAAGATAATTTTTTCCGTTTTGGAGACCGGGCGCATCTGGCGCATGACAATCAGCTTCTCTTTTTTGGTGGTCAGCAGTCGCATAATGGGCGGTTGGATCAGCGGCACCAGGGCCATGTAGGAATAGGCGGCCAGGGCATTGGTGCCCAAGAGTTCCGGGGCCAGTTTCTGGGTCAGGTAGATGGTGGTCGGGCCGTCCGCGCCGCCGATGATGCCGATAGATGCGGCCTGCTGCAGGGTGAATCCGCCCAGGACAATCGAGCCGATAAAGGTGACAAATACGCCCAACTGAGCCCCAGCCCCGACCAGCATGGTCTTGGGGTTGGAAATCAGCGGGCCGAAGTCGGTCATGGCGCCCAAGCCCAGGAATATCACGCAGGGAATGAGCTCGGACATCTCAATGCCGTAATGGTAAAAAACCTGCAGGAGCTCCCTTTGCCCGTTTTCCGAAACCCCCATCAGGGGCGTGAGCGGGAAATTGACCAGGAAGATGCCGAAGCCGATGGGCAGCAGTAGCAGCGGCTCGAACTTTTTGACAATAGCTAAATAGATGAATAGCAGTCCGATGCACCACATGACCGGATATTGCCAGTTCATATGCAGTATCCCGGTCTGCTGGATGATGTTGTTAATCATGTCGATAATGCTGTTGCTTTGCATAATACGTTCTTTCTGTTTTCTTTCAGGGAAAAACCGTGCTATTTATAGTTTCGCCGGGAGATTTTGTCAAGGAATAACCATGGCAATAATCATCCTGTAATATCGGCATTAAGTTCTTTAGCCTTAAGCTTGAGGGCTTCGAATTCATTGAATCGCCGGCCGTGGTCGTGGCAGTAGTAAACGGATTTGTTATGCAGCAGCGGCTCGGCAAGAAGTTCCGGGTATTGAGTGAGTAATTTGACGAAGTCGGCGCTGCCCGGCACCGGAGAATACTGGGCCATTCTGACCTGCGCGCCGCAGCGATGAACAAATTCTATGGACCGGTCTATCTTGTCCAAGCCTTGGCCGGGCAGACCCATCAGGACATAGACCCCGATATTCTCTGAGGTGAACCAGGCTTCTTTTAGATAGGCAATCACGGTGGCGAGTTGTTCGGGCGAGGCCTTAGGCTCGTCCATACCCTCAAAACCCAGGCGGATGGTTTTGAAGTTTGCCTGATAGAGTTTTTGGGCCAGCGGTTTGTCAATATACCTGATATGCAGCCCGTTGGGCGTATGGAATCTCAGTTTCTTATTCAGCCCGCGCCGGATGATGCCGTCAAGGATAGGATGGATATGGGATTCGGTATTGACCAGCAGGGCGTCATCATAAAAGGCGATGTCGGTTACACCCAGGTGGTTTAGGTAATGTTCTATCTCGTCAACCACTTCATCTGGCGGTCGCTGGGTGAAGTTGGCGTTAAGTGACGAAGATGCGCCCCGATTAAGTCGGGACTCCGCTCCGGCTGCGCAGTAAGAGCAGTTGAATGGGCACCCACGCGAGGTGAGCATGGCGATGCTCTGGGGATTGCTATATAAATGGTAGGCGGGGTAATCAGTTGACTGGTGAGCTGTTAGATTGGGATGCGTAAGTTTGCGGGCGATATCGAGCATTGCCTCCTCGCCTAGCCCGGCAATGACATAATCAGCGCCGGAATTCTTGAGCGCGTGTTCATAGCAAAGCGTGGCATAGACGCCACCCAGAACTACGGGCGTATCGGCAAAGACCTGCTTGATATATTTAATGGTTTCGGAAGCGCCCTGATGCCAGTAGGTCATCATAGAGGTCACGCCGATAAGAGTCGGCGGGTCATCGGGCGAGGTGTCGTCTATCGCCATAAGCAGTTGCGTGAAGACCTCGGGCGGCATGCCGTATCTTTTATATTTACGCGGGATGTTTTGAAAATGGCAGGGCTTGGCGATTTCTTCGCTATGGAATTTACTGCAGCCGTATGGCCTGGGTATGTTGTTGTAATTAAGGCAGTCAATCAATTGCACCTTGAAGCCGTGATTTTTCAGATGCGAGGCGATATAAAGCAGCCCCAAAGGCTTGAGCCATAAATCATAAGCCGAAAAATCGTGTATCCAGGGATTGACCAGGATTATTTTCTTAGGGTTTTCCATATCGGCTTAAGAATGAATTCATAAATCGGCGGGGCAGCCAGGACGAATAAAAGGATAATGGTAAAAGGCAGGTTAGGATATTTTATCAGGGCGTCAATGGTGTCTGGTATCCTTGAGATGTTAAGCGGGGCGATGGTTCGGAGATAGAAGAATACAATCAGGCCGAAGATACGCAATAAACGCCACTGCTCGCGGTATTTCAATATCAGGTTCCAATCAAACCGGCCGAACGGCTCGGCCAGCCGGGCCGGCCATAAGCGCGGTATGATGCGCGGGACCAGCCGGCAGTATTCGTCGTATCTGGCGCCGAATTGGGTTCTCAGGAAACCCTCTTCTTTTCCTACCCGCCAGTTAATGACTATCAGGTAAAATATCGGTAGGTAAACGGCCGCCACGTAGATGTTGCGCGTGACCAAGCACAGCCCGACATCGACCAGGAAACTGCCCACATAAAACGGGTTGCGGACAAAACGATACGGTCCGGCCGTGATGAGCTTTTCCTGTTTGACCAGGTAGCCGGCCGATATGAAATGAATAATCTGGCCGATGATGATGGGAATGCTGCCGATGAGAATGGAATTAATATCCGGATAGGCCCAGACCAGAAGAATGATGATGAATATGGCGCGCAACCGGGTTCGTATTTTTAGCATAATAAATAATTACACCTTGTCTCTGGCCCTGAAGGTCTTGGGGCTGAAAAACCACCATTTCCTGATGGCCCAGAACCGCTTGAGATACTTCTTTTCCTCGGCCGTCATTTTGTCCGGGAAATAGCGGTTCTTGAACTTCAATAAACTGCCCTTGTCAATCAGGCGGAGATAATCAAAGAATACACGTGAAAGTGAGACCGCGGGCCTGAGATACAGGGCGTTGGCAAAGTCAATGATATAGGGTGTAAAATCAGCCGTAATCAGAATGTTTTTCCGCTGGGCCAAATCAAGATGCACCACGCAGCGCTTATGGATTTCCGCAATCAGGACTTCTAATTTTCTGATTATCGCATAAGGCAATTCACCTTCTTTAAACTTATTAAGGAATTTGCCTTCAATATATTCGATTAATAAACCGTTATGGGTCTTGCGAATGGCGTCGGGAATGCCTCTGATGCCCTGAAGCCGGCCCAGGATGGCAAACTCATTATTAACCATCACGTCTCCCCAGGTTTTTCTCACCCAGACCGGCCGGTCTGAATAATCCTTCCAGATGACCTTTTTGCCTTTATGCAGGATTAATTTTACAGCCGGGGTCAGGATGGATTTATCCTTGATGACTTCAAGAATTTGCGGTTTCAGTATGGCATCCATAATTTAATTATAATCGCGACCGTGCCGACCAGGACGGCAAATCCGACCTGGACCTCCTGATTTTCCCAGAATACCCGCCAGGTCCACGATTTTGGCGCGCCGGACTTGTAGGATGTTAACCGGCGCGGGATATAATCCGGAACATTCTTGTCGTAATCCGCGTAGGCCGGACCGAACTTTTCTATCAGCCGGGTGCTTTCTATCCGGCGCTTGGTCGGGATATACACCAGCATAAAGGCCACCAGTTCCACTAATATGATATAGAGGATATACGGGTTTATGGCCAGCATATTGAATCCCATCAGGATAACAAAAGAGCCGGCATACATCGGATTCTTGATATAGCCGTACGGACCGCTGGTGGTCAGGTTCTTGTTCTTCTCCAGATGCCCGGTGGCCCAGATGCGCAGAATTTCACCAAATGTTATCAGAGCCAGCCCGCTGATAAGATAGGGCAGGTAAGATACCCCGCTCTTGGTGGCCGGCAGGGACGGTTCGGACAAATATATCAACACCCCGGCGGTCAGGAGCACGAACAGGAATCGCTGATTGACCTTCTGGAGTCGCTTCTTAAGATTCATAAATACGGTCTAAAATATTTCACTAATACTGGCCACCCCGGTTTTCCTCTATTATCCTACTAACTGACAGGATGAACCGCAAACTTTTCAGATGGTTATTTTATCCGGTCTTTTCTGTAATATGTTTACCTGACTTATATAGCATAAAACAACAGTAAGACAAGAAATGATTGGTTGCCTGAAGTAAACGGGATGGTATATTTGGTTGCGCAAACGCAAAACAGTTACGCTCTGTTAAAGGCGGTATTAATTGCCGGCCCGGGTAATGAAAATGGCTCGTATAAAATTGTTATTTAGGTAATTGTTTCTTCCATTCTTCAATTAGCCTTTGTATTTCAGGATAGTTTGGGTTTATCTTAAGGGCTGTCTCGCCATCCTTGATGGCCTCGGTATATCTGCCCAAATTCGCATAGGCATTGGCCCGGTTGTGATATGGCGTGGCATCATTCGGGGATAATAATATCGCCTTGCTGAAATCGCCGACGGCCCGGTCAAATTGTCTGTCGCTCATATAAACGATCCCCCGTTGATTATATACCTCGAGGTCATTGGGACTTGATTTTATTGCCGCGCTCAGGTCGTTAATGGCCAGCGCTTTTTCACCCCTGTCATAATATAGGCGGCCGCGTTGTTTATGGACGCTGTCATAACCCGGCCTCAGTTCTAGGGCTTTATTAAAGTCAGTCAGGGCCGATTTATGATTTCCGCTTTGATAATAAGCCCCGCCCCGGTTGCAGTATAAAACGGCGTCGGTCGGATACAATGATATGGCTGTGGTAAAGTCGCTGATGGCCAGGTCGAAGGATTTCTTGTTCAGATAGATAACTCCTCTCATATTGTACGAATCTATGTCGTTGGGGACTAATTTTATTGCCATGCTGAAATCACTTAGGGCCGGGTCTTTCTCGCCCTTATCGTAATAGAGATGCCCGCGCTTTTTATAGGCGATAACAAAATCCGGGTTGAGTTCTATCGCCCTGTCAAAATCAGCCATGGCCCTGGTGAAATCTTTTTTCCGGTAATAAACCTCTCCGCGATTGAAATAGGCTTCTGCGCAATCCGGTTTTAATTCCGTGGCTTTGTTAAAGTCCGCTATTGCCCGGCCATAATTGTTTTTATAAAAATAAATGTTGCCGCGCCCCAAATAGGCTCTCTCATAATCCGGCTTGAGATCGATTGTTTTATTATAGTCGGCATCGGCGCGGTCCAGGTTGCCGTTGCTGTAATAGGCGTTAGCCCGGTTATAATAGAGGTTGGCGTCTTCCGGGGCCAATGAGATGGCCTTGGTGAAATCAGTAATCGCCCGGTCAAAATTACCTTGAGTTACATATATCAACCCACGCCGGCAATAGACGTAGGTATCATTCGGGTTTAATTCAATGGCCCGGCCGGAATCGCTCAGGCACTGCTCTGTCTTGCCCTGGTCATAATAAATCAGAGACCGGGCGCTGTAAGCGTCCGGATAATTAGGCTTGAGTTCTATGGCCCTGGTGTAATCGGCCAGCGCCCGGGCGTTATCGCCCGTATAATAATATGCGTCGCCCAGCCATTTGTAGGCCTCTGCAAAGTCTGGTTTTATCTTTATCGCCGTGGTCATATCGGCAATCGCCCTAGCAAACTCTTTTTTATGGGCAAAGATATTGCCGCGTTCCACATAAGCGTCCGCACAATCAGGTTTGAGTTCTATGACCTTGGTATAATCGGCAATCGCCTGTTCAGGGTCGCCCTTTCTGGTATAAGTTCCAGCCCGTTCATAGTATGACTCCTGCGTATTAAAGCCCAGTTCTATTGATCGGGTGTAATCGGTAATCGCTTGTTCCAGTTTGCCTTTGCTGGTGTATAACCCGGCGCGGTAATAATATGCGTCCTTTGAATCCTTGTTGATTTCTATGGCCTTGGTGTAGTCATTGATGGCATTGTCAAAATCATTCATCTTGATGAAAACAAACCCGCGTTCAATATAAAGCCCGGCGTTGTTTGGCTTGAGTTCTATAATCCTGGTCCAGTCGGCAATTGACCGCTTAAAATTACCGGTTACATAATAAATATTTGCCCGATATTTATAAAATGAAGCGTCGGCCGGGCTTAACTTTATCGCTTCATTCCAGTCAGCCAGGGCCAGCGTGTAATTGCCCCTTTCAAAATAAACGCCGGCCCGGCCGGCGTAGGCTTCTTCTTCTGGCTCGAATTCTATGGCCTTGGTGTAATCTGCAATCGCCTTGTCAAAAAGTCCCTGCTGGCGGTAATAACTCGCCCGGTCTTTATAAACCGGCGTATAATCAGGCTTGAGTTCTAGCGCCCTGTCAAAATCAGCCATGGCCCGGTTAAATTCGCCCATATGCAGATAGACCAGGCCTCGTTCATAATACGACAGGACGTCGTTAACCCTGAGTTCTATTGCCCTGGTATAATCGGCGATGGACTTGCCTGTTTCCCCCTGCTTGAAAAATGTAAAGGCGCGGTGGTAATAACCGTCCGCCAAATCAGGGTAGAGTTCAATGGATTTATTAAAGTCAACCAGCGCTGCCGGGAAATTACCGGTGTTCATTTCAATCAGCCCCCGGGCGTAATATCCGTAATAACTCTCGGGCGCTAGTTCCACCACCTTTTTGAAATCCGGGATAGCGCCGGGTTTGTTACCGCGGATGTCGGAGGTGATATAGCCTCGTTCATAATAGGGCGGCACCAGCAGCGGATTAACCTCGATGGCCCGGCTGAACGACTCAAACGCCTGGTCATAATCCTTCTTGTCATATTTATAGATGTACCCCTTTTCCTGCCAGGCCTCGGCGAACGACGGGTCTGTCTCCAGGGCTTTCTGGCATATCCTTATCTTCTCGTCCGGGTTAAGGGTACCGATTCTCAGCGCACCCATCAGTTTTACTGCCGCGTTTCGTTTCTCTTTGTATTGCTCGCAGGTTTTTAGTAAATCATTGATTTCTTTATCGCCGTTTGAAAGGGCTAATATTTTATTGCACGATGCCATGGTCGTCTCGTAATCCTTAGTGGCAAACGCATTGCGGGCATCCCGGCGGTAGTTTTCTATCTGGTGCCTAGTATGGGCCGAGGAAATCAGGAACCAGGTTGACACGGTCAGCAACATCACCGTTGCCCCGATAATTGCTAAACTGGCGGCCTTGTTCCGCTTGGCCTTTCGGATAAGCTTGGTCAATCGGCCGATCGGCCGGGCATTGATGGCCTCGCCTTCAAAGAACCGCTTCAAATCATTGACTAATTCCTGCGCTGTCTGGTAGCGCCGGTCCGGCTCTTTCTCCAGGCATTTCAGGCAAATCGTTTCCAGGTCGCGGTGCAGGTTGCGCACTATGCTGGTCGGCGTCACCGGGTCTTTGGTTACCACCCGGTTCAACACCTGGTAAAGGTCTGTGTCCTTAAACGGCGAGGCGCCGGTCAGCCCATGATACAGCGTGGCGCCTAGCGAGAAGATATCGCTCCGGACGCCGATTTTGTCCTTCTCGCCCCGGGCCTGTTCCGGCGACATATAATCCGGCGTGCCCAGGATGCTGCCGCTTAAGGTCAGCGAACGTTCCAGTCCGGACTGTTCCTTGGCTAATCCGAAATCTGTCAGAAAGGCCCGGTTGTTTTTGTCTATCAGGATATTGGACGGTTTGATATCGCGATGGATGACGCCTTCGGAATTGGCGTAATGGAGGGCCGAGGCGATATTGCAGATTATTTCAGCCGCGCCCCGGGGCGTTAGTTTCTTATCTGCTATCAAATCATCCATCGAGCCGCCATCCACGTATTCCATGGTGAAAAAGTGGTATTTGCCCTGGGTACCGACCTCGTAGATTTGCACGATATTAGGATGCTTCAGCTTGGCCGAGGTCCTGACCTCGCGGATGAACCGGCTGGTGGCCTCGATGCCTTCCAGGGTCATAATCTTCAAGGCCACCTTGCGGTTCAGCACAGGGTCATTGGCCAGGTACACGATGCCCATCCCACCTTGGCCCAGTTTTTTCTCCAACTGGTATCTGCCGAAAATCTCGCCGATATCGCTGGGCGTAATTGTCTCGGCCGGCGTCTCGGACAAGAGAACCGTTCGGTCCAGATGGCTTGCCCAGGGTTTGAGATAAGGGTGGTCTTTTAATTGAGCCGCTTGTTCCGGATTCTGCTCCCGGAATTGGATTGTCTCCGGGCTGTTCCACCAGGCGCGGAAATCATCCGCGTTTTGGAATTCCCTTATGTTTAGGTTCTCTATGCCCATATAAAATATATAACATAGAAATGTTACTGATACAAGAAACTTAGTAACCACAGATTTCGCTAACGCGGTTACTGCGGTGTTCACAGATAGGCACAGATTTTTCATACAAACTGTAATTGGTGTAATCAACGAAACCTATGGTTTAATCTTTCTTCTGCAGCGAAAAATGGTTGACTGCCCGGCAACAGGATGTATATTTGGGATATGCAGTTGATACAAAACAGTTACGCGCCGTTAAAGAGGGTGTTGATGCATCGGCCGGGTGATGAAATCAAACTGGTCACCAAACAAAGCGCCGGATATTTCTCCTTTACCTCGCCGGTCAACCTGGATAAATTCCAATATCAATACGATTGTTTCCTTAAAGCCTTGCGGGATTACCGGGTCGAGCCAGTTCTTATTGGCGAAGTTCTCAAGGATGACAAGGATGCGCAGGCCTACATCGCTCGGCGGCCCAATGTGTTATATACCCGTGATTTAGCCGTGACCATCGGTAGGGGTATTGTTTTGATGAGTATGGGTATGAAGTGCCGTAAGTGGGATACCCATCTGGTGCGAAAAGTGGCTGAGAAACTCCGTATCCCAATCATGAGCGAAATGGTGCCGGACGGTATATTAGAAGGCGGCGGCGTTGAATTCATCACGAACCGGATCCTGGCGGCCGGCCTGTGCGACCGGGCCAACGAAATCGCCCTGGTCAAACTTAAAGACCTGATTCTTGGCACCGGGGCGGACGAGATTGTTTTTATCATGATGCCTGAAGGCGTGGTGCATATTGACGGCTATTTCCTGCCGGTGGATGAGGATATTGTTATTGCCAATCCTGAATACCTCAATCGTTATCCCTGCGTGGTCTATCGCTCAGGTCGGAAGCCCAGATATACCTATTTCATGGACTATCTTAAATCAAAGAAGATGGACATTATTGAAATAACCCATGAAGAGGGCTGTAACTGCGCGGCTAACTATATCCAGGTCGGGCCCCGCAAACTGGTCGGCTACGAAGGCAACAAGCGAGTGGAAAAAGAGATCAGAAAACGGGGCGGTCAGGTTATTACCTTCCCGGGTAGCGAGTTGATTAAAGGCAAGGGCGGCCCGCATTGCATGACCTGCCCGTTGGAGCGCTTATGAAAACGCGGATGTTTCTTCTGTTATTCTCTGTGATATTTGTTTTCTCCACGGCCTGTAGCGGATTCGTGGACCGGCGCAAGGAACTCAAGAACTGCGACTTTGCTATCAAGAACGCCCGGATAGAAAACATCGGCCTGACCTCCCTGACCCTGAAACTGACCGTGGATATCTATAACCCCAACCGGATAGACGTAATTCTGGACAAGCTGGATGTGGATATCTGGATTAATGACAACTATGTCGGCAAGAGCGTCAACGAGCAGAAGCGGGAGATAAAGATCGGAACATCCGAGAACGTGGAACTGATATTTCACATTGACTATACCGGCGCGTATAAGATCTACAAGGACATCAAGAAAGGCGAAAAACCGCAGTATCGGTTCAAAGGCAACGTTTATTTCAGCACAATTTTCGGCGACATTGCATTCCCGTTCGAGAAGAAGAGTTAGGATTTCTATACTAAAGCATTCTTGTTACTTTATTCTGGGCTCTTTTCCAATTTAATCTCATTAACCGTGCCGAATTCGCTCAACGGCTTATCAAACTTCTTGCTGTCGCCGACTACCAGCAGGATGTAATCCTCCGGATTGAGATATTTCTTGGCCGCCTCGCGGATGTCTTCCCGGGTGACCTTCATGATATTATCTCGATAGGTGGGCAGATAGTTGTCCGGCAGGCCGATATGTTCTATATACATATATTGCTCCACCACCCGAACCGGGTTCTCAAACCTGAAGACAAATCCGTTCAGGGTGCCTTCCTTGGTGTTCTTCAATTCCTCTTCGCCCACCAGGTTGGTCTGTATATTCTTTATCTCGGCCAGGATGATGGAGATGACCTGGGCCACGGATTCGTTCTTGGTCGGGGTGTAGGCAACGAACATCCCGGTATCTCTGGACAGGGTGAAATAGGAGCCTACGTCATAGGCCAGTCCGCGCTGTTCCCGAATCTGGTCGTAGAGCCGGGAGACCGACGAGCCGCCCAGGATGGCATTCATCATGATTATCTTGAAATAGTCCGGGTTCAGCCGCTCGATGCCCAGATGCCCGATTTCAATCACGGACTGATTGACCTCTTTGTTAATCAGGTTGACGGATTTGGAGAAGGTGCGCGATAAGGGCTTGTTCGGGAACCAGTGTTTCGGTGTTTGTAAACGGACTTCCTTAAAGGCATCAGTCAATCGCGCTATCATATCATTTTTTTTCATATTGCCAACTACGCCAATCAGCATCTTGGAAATATCGAAGTATTCTCTATGGAATTTCATGAGGTCGGAAACATTGATATTGGCCAGGGTCTCGGTAGTGCCCTGTATCTCATTACCGAAGGGATGGTTTGGATAGACGAGTTTCCGGAATTCCCGGCCGGCAATGGCGCTGGGTTCGTCGTTCTGACGGCGGATGGATTCCAGAATCCGGGCCTTTTCCTTTTCTAACTTGTCCTCTGGGAATGCTGGATTGAACAGGATTTCATTGAGGATGTCCAGACATTCAGACAAATCACGGTTCAGAAACGAGAATTTCAAATCCACCTCCTCGTAATAGGCTGAGACGGATAATTCGGCGGACATAAATTCCAGTTTCTCGTCCAGCGTCTCGGCTGGGTATTTGGCGGTGCCACCGGTGCGCATCAGCCGGGCCACCAGATTGGCTGTGCCGGACTTGCCGGGCTCGTCCTGGACCGCGCCATTGCGAATCAATACTTTAATGGTAATCAGGGGCAGTTCATTGTCCTCCAGCAGATAGGTAATTAATCCGTTGGACAGCACGGTCCGGTCCGGCTTGGGGATTTTCACCTCCAGGGCCGGGAAGGTGAGTTGGTCCGGATGCGCCACCTTGGATGATTTTGGCGTTGGTTTGTGGATGTCCAAGTTAGGACTGTTAGAGCAACCGATCATAAGCAAGAATAATCCTAATAGTAATACGCGCTTTAACATAGATTTCCTTTCATCTTATCTGTGCCCATCTGCGTTTATCTGCGGTTCTGTTTTCTTCTTCGTTACCATGGTTCCCACGGTCCGCTTGGTCGGCACGAAGTATTTATTGGCCGCAGCCATGATATCCTGGGCCGTGACCTTCTGGCAGTTGGGCAGCCAGTCCAGCAGGTAGCGCCAAGAGGAGGAGATTTCGTTGCCGCCGATGCGCTCGGCCATTCCGTCATTGGAATTCAGGCCGCGCAGGAAGCCGACCTCGCAATTATTCTTGGCCCGCTGGAGTTCCAGGTCAGTGACCGGCTCTTTCTTCAAGAGTTCCAGCTCTTCATAGACCGCCTGCTCGACTTCGGTCGCGGTAAAAGGCGCCTGGGGCATGGCGTAGATGCCGAAGAATCCGATGTCCTTCTGGGCGCTATTAAAGGCGTCGATATTCAAGCACATCTTTTTATCCAGGACCAGTTTTCGGTAGAAACGCGAGGTCCGGCCGTCGCTTAATATATTGCTGATGATGTCAAAGACATAGTCGTCTTTCTGGCCGACGGTTACGCCTTTATAACCGATGACCAGCCGGGGCTGGGATTCAACCTCCACAACAACCCGGCGTTCGCCGAACTGTTCCGGCTCCACGGTAGTGACCGGGGCCACCGGCGTGCCGGCCGGGATATTCTCAAAATAGCGTTTCATCAGCCGGATGACCTCATCGGACTTGACATCGCCGACGATGACGGCAATAGCGTTATTGGGCGCGTAGAAGCGCTTAAAATAATCCTCCACCTGGCTCCGTTTGAGCGATTCTATGTCCGAGCGCCAGCCGATAATCGGCCGGTAATAAGGGTGAGCCTTGAACATGGTGCAGATGAATTCCTCCCAGAACAGGCCGCCCGGATTATCCTCGGAACGAGTCCGGCGCTCTTCCAATACCGTGTCGCGTTCTTCGTAGAATCCCCGCAGGACCGGATTGGTCAGATGGTCTGATTCCAGCCAGGCCCAGAGTTCCAGTTTGTTGGCCGGCAGCTGGCAGTAATAATTGGTGGTGTATTGTGAGGTCGAGGCGTTCAGGTCCTGGGCGCCGTTTTTCTCGTAGAGCAGGGTGTATTCCTTGGCAATCATATATGATTGGAGCGCCTGGGAGACTTGCTTTAGCTCCTCTTCCAGTGTTTTTATTTCCATATCCTCGGCGCTGGGCTTGTCCACCGGGCGCGATTGCTTCAGCTTAGCCAGCGTTTCCAGCCGTTCCATTATTTCATCCTGGCGTTTGGTCAGTTCCAGTTCCTTCCGATAGTTGGTGGTGCCGATGGTGTGAGTGCCTTTGAAGAGCAGGTGCTCGAGCAGATGGGCGATGCCGCTCTGGCCGGTCGGTTCGTGGACTGAGCCGACCCGGAAATAGACGTAACAGGCCACGGTCGGGGCGTTGTGGCGCTCCAGTATCAGCACCTTCATCCCGTTTTTGAGCACGTGCTCTTTGACGTCAATCTTGACGCTGGTATTTTCTTCAGCGGCGATATTAAATCCGAAACATAACAGGAATATACCCAGCGCCAGAAATGTTAATAGCTTAATTTTCATGTCAATCGTCTTTCTTTTCTTACTGCCAGTTTAAGTTCTTCTGGGATAAATTCCACGAATTACCGGCAGTTGGACCCGCCAAAGCTTTAGCGTAGGCGGGAATTCCGTTATCTATTTTGCTTCGTTTTCCTTTTCTTTATCAGGTTGTTGATGGGGCGGGGTCAAAACGCCGCCGGACATGATTATCCTGATGGCTTCATCAATTGTCATGTTTAAGTAAATAATTTTATCTTCCGGGACGAACAGGGTGAATCCGGTAAACGGGGCCGGCGAGGTCGGTACGAATACGGTGATGATTTTCTGTCCGGTTTTCTCGCGCAGGTCCTTTAGGCCGTCTGCCGTGATAAATCCGGTGGCATAAATCCCGGCATGCGGGAATTCTACGGCCACCACGGACTTGAATTCGGTCTTTTTCTCGATGGAAATAAAGGTGTCGATGAATTGTCGGGCATAAGGATAGACCTCTTTGATAATCGGGAAACGGGTCATAATCCAGATTTCTATGCCCTTAAATAGCTTCTTGCCTAAGAACGAGGCGGTAAAATATCCGACCAGATAGATAATGATAATAACAATCGGGAATCCGAAGATGGCATTCCAGACAGGCGTCTTGTCGATTCCCAAGCTGGCCATGTCTATTATGGAATCGATTATGGATAGAATGGTATAACCCAATGGCTGGGCGATATTATTATTGACAAACCTAAAGGCAATCAGTAATAGGAAAAGAGTTATCATGGTGGGCAGCAGGATTATTAGTCCCCTGACAAACAGACCTCTTTTTTTATCAGACATATTTTATCTCCAATCCCCTCTATTAAGACAAGAGGAGCCGGGGTGTGTTACCCCTTAATTACTCCCAGTGGCTTGAATCTTGCCACCTTTTTACTAATCCCGGCTATTTCCATCACCTCGACCACATCATTCACGTCCTTATAAGCCGCGGGCATTTCCTCGGCCAGCGCCTCGCGGCTCTTGGTCATGACCATCACGCCCAGTGATTCCATTTCCTTGAACAGATTTCGGCCCTGGCTTTTCCTGAGCATAGCCGAACGGCTGGCCACCCGGCCGGCGCCGTGGCAGGTGCTGCCGAAGGTATTCTTCATCGCCTCGTCAGTGCCCACGCACAGGAAGGAATTGCGTCCCATATCGCCCGGCACCAGGACCGGTTGTCCGATGGCCTGGTAATCCTTAGGCACGTCCGGATGATGGGGCGCAAAGGCCCGGGTGGCGCCCTTGCGGTGCACGCATAATTTCTTCTTTACTCCTCCTACGTCATGCTCCTCTATCTTGGCGATATTGTGGCAGACGTCATAAATCAATTCTGCTCCGAGTTCCTTCGGGCCCATGTTGAGCGACTTCATCAGTGATTCCCTGACCAGGTGCATCATCACCTGGCGGTTGACCCAGGCGTAATTGGCCGCGCAGGCCATGGCTGCCAGATATTCCCGTCCTTCATCCGAATCCACTGGCGCGCAAGCCAGTTGCCGGTCGGGTAGATTAATCCCATATTTCTGCGCCGCCTTCAACAATTTACGCACATAATCGTCGCAGACCTGGTAGCCCAGGCCGCGCGAGCCGGAATGAATCTGAATTACAATCATATCCGGTTCCAGGCCGAAGACCCGAGCCATTTCCGGCCGGTATATCTCTACGACTTTATCTATTTCCAGGAAATGGTTGCCGGAGCCGAGCGTACCGACCTGGGGCAGTCCGCGTTTGATGGCCGTTTCGCTGACCATAGCCGGGTCAGCGTCCGGGATGACGCCATTGTCCTCGATATGGGTCAGGTCTTCCTTGTAACCGTAACCTTGGGTGATTGCCCATTTGGCGCCTTGAGTCAGGAGCCGGTGTTCCTTTTCGGGATTCAATTTCGGGATGGCGCCGGCTGAACCTATGCCGGACGGAACCGCATAAAAGAGCGCTGAAAGAATTTCCTTAAGCCGTGGTTGGATATCCTTGACGAAGAGATTGGTGCGCATCAGGCGCACGCCGCAGTTGATGTCATAGCCTACCCCGCCCGGGGAGATCACGCCGCCCTTGTCAATATCAAATGCCGCCACGCCGCCGATAGGGAATCCGTAGCCCCAGTGGATGTCCGGCATGGCCAACGAATAATTGACAATCCCGGGCAGGCAGGCCACATTGGCTACCTGTTCCGGGCTCTTATCCTCGCCGACCGTTTCCATGAGTTTGCCTGATGCGTAGATCCGGCCCGGCACGTTCATGTTCCCGGATTGCGGTATCTCCCAGAGATAATCAGTAATTTTGTTGAGTTTCATAGTGTTATTTATTATAATCGCTGTTATTAGAAAGTCAATCATATAATAATGAAGAGGGTATTATCGATTTTAGGCATCATTGTTCTGATGAGCGGATGCCAGTCAGCGCCTGAAGAAAATCTGGTGACTGTTCCGCAGGAAACGCCCCTGGTTGAGCCGGCGCCGGTTATCCCAAAGAAGGTGTCAGTGTCCAAGTCGCCGTTGAAGCCGCAGTTTATCAGCCTGGAAGAGCGCGAGAAGAAACATATCAGCGAGGCGCTGGAGATGATGGGAAATTCCAATCCGGGATTTAAAAAAGACCTGGTGGATGATGATTACCGGCTGGAGATGGTTCAGGATTCGCTGCACCAGCCGATAGAACTGGTTTCTGAATGCGATATGCTGGATGAAAAATGGCGCCGGGTCGAAACCATGGCCGCCGCCCTGCAAATCCAGATAGATCAATTGGGCAAGTGGTGGGTTGTAAGTCAGACTGAAAACGCGCCATTGAAGGCGTCTGGCCAAAAGGGTATAAATGTGGCGTCTGTTGTCAGCCAATGCCCGCAGGAATTACGTCCGATTCTGGAACGACTTCTGCCGGCCATTGAGGAATCGCGCCTGCTTCTGGACAAGGCATTCAACGACCTGACGCCTGAGCACCGGAAACACCTGATAAAGAATATTATTCCCCAGATGCTTTTGGATAGCGACAAGACCAAGGAGGGTTTTCAGATAGAGGCCGAGAAGGTTAAGCTACAGTTAGCCCTGCCCGGCGCCCAGACCGTCACCCAGGGACGCGATGTCATCAGCCCTGAAGACGTGGCTATGCTCAGATTGGCGTTTGACGTAAACTTCGGATATCTCCATCAGGCCGGCACGTCTTTGGCCTCGGCCGTGGATGACGCAATCGAGATGCTCAAAGCAATTCCGCCGGAACGCCTTAAACAGATGACCGGTAGATTGCTCTACGCAAACACGCCTTACGGGCCGGTGATAATCAACGGCGCGCAGAATGATGTCTGTAATGAGGATGCACTGTTGATAATCGACCTGGGCGGCAATGACCGCTATCTTAACCACGCCGGCGGCAGTGTCAACGGTATCTCGGTCCTTATTGATTTATCCGGCGATGATGACTACGTGTCAGTCCAGAAATTTTCCCAGGGCGCGGGCCTGTTCGGCATCGGTATCCTGGCTGACTTATCAGGCAGCGATACCTATCAGGCCGGGAGTTTCAGCCAGGGCGCGGGATTATTCGGCATCGGCATCCTGGCTGATTCCGGCCCGGGTGCGGATACGTTTTCAGCCGACACCTTCTGTCAAGGGGCCGGCGGTTGGGGCATCGGCATTCTGGCTGACAAACTCGGCGATACCAGATACTGCTCGCGCACCTTTTCCCAGGGTCTGGGCTGCACCTTGGGTACCGGCGCGCTGATTGACTACGCCGGAGACGATTATTATATTTCCACCGGCACCATCCAGAACGACCGGCCTTACAGCATGAGTCAGGGATTCGGCCAGGGTAATCGGCCTATTGCCTCAGGCGGGGTCGGCACGCTCATCGATTACCAGGGCAACGACCATTACAGCGCTTGTTTCTACGCCCAGGGCTGCGCTTATTGGTACGGCCTGGGCATCCTGATTGACAACAACGGCAATGACCGCTATGACGCCCAGGTCTATGCCCAGGGCTGCGGGATTCATCTGTCCACCGGTGTGCTGATTGACCGCAACGGCGCTGATTTCTACAACTGCACCTATGGCGGCAATGCCCAGGGCGCGGCCCACGACCTGGCCGTCGGCATCCTGGTGGATAAAAACGGGACCGATACCTATGTCGGCAAAGGCAACAACCAGGGCTCGGCCATTACCAATTCATTCGCTCTCTTTATTGATGACAGCGGTGACGATGTCTATTACACCACGCCCAAAGGCGGGCAGGGCTTTGGCGGCAGCGCCCGGAGTTATGGCAGCATGGGCATTTTTCTTGATTTGTCCGGCAACGATTTCTATTCCGAGCAATACCTGAACGAAGACGGCAAGACCGGCAACAACAAGAAATGGCTCCGGGGCGACAAGGGCGTGGGCATAGATACGGAATAAGACCTACACGTCAAACACCACTTCGGCAGTATAACCCGCTGTGGTTTTCTTTATGGCCAGATTGTGGAATGTCACGGCCTTAATCTCGGTCTTGATAACGTGGCGCTTGGGGTCGTAGGGCTGACCGGCGATTATTGCGGATAGAATTACGCGTTGAGCGTCATGTCCCGCTTTCAGCGGGATAAACTCCGAACGTTCTGCGTTACCGACTTGGATATCCTGAATCTTTACCTTCGCCAGAAGATTATTCTCTATGGTGAATTCCCTTAAGAGCCTGCTCAGGAATTCATTGAGCAACTCCTCATTATTAATTGCTTCGACGGAAATGGTCCGCTCAAAGTCCGGCTGCACCTTTTTAATGTCGCAGAGCAGGTCAAACAGGGCAAAGGCACCGTCCTCAAATATGCCTTTCAGTGTCTTGTTGCTCAGCCGGATGCCGATGTCAGCCGTGTGGTCGGTTAATTGGTAGCGCATATTATAAGTATGCAGTATACAGGATACAGTATACAGGTCAACAGAAAGAAAAACAATGGTTTTGGTTGACTTGCCGGATTTATAATTCATAATTAAATCAATATGAAGAATATTACAGCGATGGTACTTGTCGGCGCGGCGCTTATGGGTTGTTCGCTTATCGCGGTCACTTCGTGTTCGTCCGTTGAGATATCAGACATTGCCTCGCCTAATCCCGATTCCCGGCGCCAGGCCCTGGATTTGATGGCCTCGGAAAAAGACCCGTCCAAATACTTCGGGCTGTTCATGGAGGTGCTGGAAAAGGACGGCGACGCCATGGCGCGCGCCCAGGCCGCCTACTACCTGGGTAAGTTCCAGCATAAGCCGGCCATTGCGCTCCTGATAAAAGCCACCGAAGACAGCAGTATCTTTGTCAAGCAGGAGGCGGTCTGGGCCCTGGGCGAGATAAAGGATGCCGCGGCCCTGCCCACGCTGCTGGTCTTGCTGGAAAAGAACAGTAATATTGAAGTCCGCAAACGCGCCGCCGACGGACTGAAGAAGCTCAACGACCCCAAGGCCGTGGACGGACTGATTGAACAGCTGGATGACATCAACCAGACTGTGGCTTACGCATCGCTCCAGGCGCTTAAGGCCATTACCAAGCAGGACTTCGGCAAGGATATCAAGCAGTGGGAAAAATGGCGGGAAAGCCAACCCAAAAACAAATAACACAATGATATCAGCATTCCTGCCTAAGAAAATCAAATACACCGGCCGGCAGCTGACCTCGCTCTGGGCCTACCGGAATTTCGGCCTGCAGGGCGACAGCATTGTAGCTTTTGTCGGACCGTGTAATATCCCTTTTAAGCTGATGGCCGATGTCGAGGACGTTCGCGGCCGGCATAAAATCTATTCCTCGCTGATGCTTCATTTCATTATTGAGCACTTTGACTGCGACCTGGAAAAAGCCGTTTTAAGGCAGAGGCTGCTGGCCGGTATCGTCAAGGAGACGCTGGAAGGCAACCACAGATTGCACAGATTACGCAGAAGAGGCGATGATTTATACGATGGCGCCGCCAAACTTTCCATCTCCGTTGCCACGGCCTCGCCGGTCTCAACCATGATTCATTTCGCAATTAATATCGAGACCAAACACACCCCGGTCAAGACCGCCGGGCTGAACGATTATAAAGTAAATCCCAGGCAATTCGCCCTCAAAATAATGCAGGCCTACACCGAAGAGATGCAGGGCGTCAAACAGGCGCGCTGCAAGGTTAACTGGGTTAAATAATGAATCCTGACAAATCACCCGCCGCCATAGACGCTCCGATGCCTGCGGATGCGGAGCGCCCCGTATCGTCCGTGACGCATCGGGACGCCCTGAAGATATTCGCCCTGTTCCTGGTTTTCTGGTTCGCCATGAGTTATCTGAGCCACGTCTTCATAAAGGCGCCGCCCAAAACACCGCTCGGGCTGCTCTATACGCTCTGCTTCAGCCATATCCTGGGAATCGGCGTGCCGGTCGCGGCCTATATTTATTCCAAAGGTTATAACTTCAAGGAAACGCTTAGCCTGCGCCCGGTGGCTATAACGACCCTGTTCCTCGTCTCTTTTATCAGCATTATCTTTTTCGTGGCGCTTAATGTATTCCAGGGATTGATTGAACCATTCTTCAAGCCCTATGCCGACGATATGATTGTTTACCAGGAGTTTTTCATTGGCCTGGCCTCGGCCAGCCGCTCGCCAATTAATGTTTTCCTGCTCGTATTGGGCGTTGGTATCATCCCGGCCGTGGCTGAGGAGATGCTCTTCCGCGGCATAATCCTGAGCGGATTGAAGAACTCTTCCACCGCCACCAAAGCCATAGTCCTTTCCGGTCTGCTGTTCGGAATCATCCATCTCTTCCCGCCCCAGGTGGTGGTGGTCAGCCTGCTGGGAATATTCTTCGGGATCCTGACCGTCCGGACCAATTCGATTGTTACCAGCGTCTGGTGCCATTTCCTGAACAACACCATGATAATCGGCATTATACTGGTTACATAACGAAAGAACGGGGGATTGGAATTTAATTGATAGGGGTTCTTCCGTTTATTAGTTCTTTGGTTCTTTAGTCGGATGCTTACGGCAGGAAGACTGCGGCAGCTACGACCGAGGTCCAGCGGTTCTTTTCCCCGATAGCCGATTGGGTATTGTGTGTGGTCTTGACGATCCGGTTGCTTAGTTTCCAGATTTCCTTCTTCTTGTCCCAGGCCGCGTCCGCGTCGAACTCAATGCCTAATGTGGTGGCCAGCATCGAGGCGGCCAGGTCTTCGGCATAATCGCCGGCCAGGTCTTCGGTCTCGCCGAAACTGGAATGCTCTGACAGGTATCCGAACTGGTTATGGTCCGAGGGAATAGCCAGTCCGACCGAGGCCGAGATCAGCCGGCGGTGTTCGTTGGTGGCGTTGCGTGACAGGACGCAGAAGATAATCTGGCCGTCGCGCATCTTCTTCAGTCCCTTCTCGCGCGGAATCAGGATACAGTGGGGCGGGAAGATGCTGGAAACGTGCACCAGGTTCAGCCGGGCAATCTGGGCGTCGCGCAGCGCTTCCTCGAACGAGGCCAGTTCTTCCTTGTGCCGGCCCACGCCTTTGGTCAGAAACACTTCTCGGGGTGTAAAAGACATATCAGTTATCCAGTCATTTGGTCAACCAGTCCACCAGTCAATCCTGTTTTGACAGGACGAACCGGCAGACCGGCTGACCATTAGACGTTAATACATATCCTCGCCGCCGTATCCGCCGCCCTGCGGCATGCCCGGCATCTTGTCCTTCTTCTCGGGAATCTCGCCGATGACTGCTTCGGTGGTCAGGAGCAACGCGGCCACGCTCGAGGCGTTTTCCAAAGCCGAACGGACCACCTTGGTCGGGTCAATGATGCCGGCCTTGAACATATCCACATATTCCAGCTTATCGGCGTCAAATCCGGTATTCTGCTTTTCTTCAATCACCCGCTGGACCACGACCGCGCCGTTGGAGCCGGCGTTGTCGGCAATCTGTTTCAGGGGCGCTTCCAATGCCCGGCGCACGATATCCACTCCGGTCATCATATCGCCGGTGACCCTGACCTTATCCAGCGCCTTGAGAGCGCGCAGCAGGGCCACGCCGCCGCCCGGCAGGATGCCTTCCTCGACCGCGGCCTTGGTGGCGTGCAGCGCGTCGTCGATGCGCATTTTCTTTTCCTTCATCTCCACTTCGGTGGCCGCGCCGACGTTAATCTTGGCTACGCCGCCGGTCAGCTTGGCCAGCCGTTCCTGGAGCTTTTCCTTGTCATAATCTGAGGTGGTGGTTTCCATCTCCTTGCGGATCTGGCCTATTCTGCCCTGGATGTCGGCCGTCTTGCCCGCGCCTTCGATAATCGTGGTGTTCTCCTTGTCAATCACCACCTTCTTGGCCTTGCCCAGATAATCTAAGTCAATCTTTTCCAGGTCAATGCCCAAATCCTCGAAGATGGCCTTGCCGCCGGTCATAATGGCCACGTCTTCCATCATCGCCTTCCGGCGGTCGCCGTAACCCGGTGATTTCACGGCCGCGATTTTGAGCGTGCCTCTCAGGCGGTTGACGACCAGGGTCGCCAGGGCCTCGCCCTCGACGTCTTCGGCCAGGATTAACAGCGGCTTGCCGGTCCGGGCCGTCTTTTCCAGCAGCGGCAGCATATCCTTGATGGCTGAAATCTTTTTCTCATATATCAGGATGTAACAATCCTCCAGGATGGTCTGCATATTATTCGGGTCGGTGATGAAGTAGGGCGAGATGTAACCCTTGTCGAACTGCATGCCCTCGACCCATTCCACGTCGGTCTTTAAGGACTTGCCTTCCTCGACTGTGATAACGCCGTCCTTGCCGACCTTTTCCATGGCCTCGGCAATCATATTGCCGATTTCCTTGTCGTTATTGGCCGCGATGGTGCCGACCTGGGCGATTTCTTCCTTGCCCTTGACCTTGACGGACATCTTTTTCAGTTCCTCAACCACGGCCTCGACCGCCTTCTCGATGCCTTGCTTGAGAGCCATGGGATTGGCGCCGGCCACCACGTTCTTGAGCCCTTCGGTAAAGATGGCTTCAGCCAGCACGGTCGCGGTGGTGGTGCCGTCTCCGGCCACGTCACTGGTTTTGGAAGCCACTTCCTTGACCATCTGGGCGCCCATATTCTCAAAGGTATCCTTGAGTTCGATTTCCTTGGCCACGGTCACGCCGTCCTTGGTAATGGTCGGCGCGCCGAACTTCTTTTCCAGGATGACGTTGCGCCCGCGCGGTCCGAGCGTGACCTTAACGGCCTTGGCCAGGGCGCTCACGCCCCGCTTGATCGCCTCTCTTGATTCCTGGTCGTATATGATTCTCTTAGCTCCCATGTTATTTGTCTCCTCTTAGTCGCTGTTAGCCCGTACGGGCGTTATCAGCGACTTATCCCGCCTGTCCCGAATTTATTTCGGGAGCAGTATTTGTCGGGACAATTATGTTATTAATCTACCACGGCCAGAATATCCTCTTCGTTCATAATGAGGTATTCTTTATTGTCGATTTTTACTTCACTGCCGGCAAAAGAGGTGAAAATCACTCTCTCGCCTACTTTAACGGACGGGGTGGCCCGGTCGCCGTTGTCCAGCAGCTTGCCCTGTCCGATGGCGATGATTTTGCCTTCCTTGGGCTTTTCCTTGGCGTTGTCCGGCAGGACGATGCCGCCCTTGGTCTTGTTTTCCGGTTCGATCCGCTCCACGATGATCTTGTCGCCGATTGGTTTCAGTTTCATTTTTGCTATCTCCTTCGTTAGAGATTGTTCGAGTCCCGCAGGGACGAGTTACAAACTCTTACGTCCCGCAAAATTGCGGGATACTCGTTTACTTTCCGCGCACAAACGCGGATTGGTCATTATAAAGATATTTACGGAATTGTCAAGGATTTTTTTCAGATTGGCGTAAAAAAATGCAACCACAGATTTCATTGATTACACAGATAAGGGTAGTTTAATTCTTTGTGACCTTAGTGTTCTTTGTGGTTAATTAATCGGTGGGATCTGCGGAATCTGCTTGCACTGAGCGTCAGCGAATGTGCTCTACGCTAAAGCACCGCGCCCCTTGCCCCGTTAGAGATAGTGGCGTTATGGACGCCACGTCTAATAGGAACTCATAATATAAGTGAAAGGGTAATTTTTATTGCGGCAAAAATACTCAGGGTTTTGTTATAGGTATCTCTAACGGGGTTGGATATTTCCTTGATAGTTTATAAGACCGCTCCCTTTGATATAACCACAATCCCGCCCGGGCTGACGGTGAACCGCTGTTTATCGTCTTCTATATTATACCCGATTTGGGCGTGTTCCGGAATGACCACGTCTTTGTCGATGATGGCGTTCCTGATTTTGGCGTAGCGGCCGACCGTCACGTTCTCGAACAGGATGGAATTGGTTATCTTGGAAAAACTATGTATCCGGACATTAGGCGACAGGATGGAGTTGCTGACCTGTCCGCCGCTGACGATGCAGCCCGGCGAGACCATGGAATCCAGGGCCGTGCCGATGCGCTCCGGCTGTTCGCCGCCGGCAAACACGAACTTGGGCGGCGGCAGGGGCGGCCGGGCCGTATGAATCGGCCAGTCGCTGTCATAGAGATTCAGCAGCGGAGTCACGCTGACCAGGTCCATATTGGCCTGGTAATAGGCGTCGATGGTGCCGACGTCGCGCCAGTATTTGGCCTGCTTTTTGTTCTCGTCCACGAAATTGAATGCCAGGGTCTTGTATCTGCCCAGTGACTTGGGGATGATATCCCGGCCGAAATCGTGCGAACTGTTCTTGTCCTGCTCATCCTCATTGAGCAGTTTATAGAGCACCTCGGTCTTGAAGACATAGATGCCCATGGAAGCCAGGCAGGAGTTGGGATTGGTAGGCAGGGTCCGGGCGTCCGGGCAGGCCGGCTTTTCCGCGAAACTGACGATGTTGTTGGCGCCGTCTATCTGCATGATGCCGTAGAGATTCGCGGTCTCGCGCGGCACCTCGATGGCCGAGACCGTAATATCGGCATTGCTGTCCCGGTGGGCCCGCAGGATATAACTGTAATCCATTTTGTAGACATGGTCGCCGGCCAGGATGAGCACGTATTCCGGATTCTCCTTCTCGATGGAATAGAGATTCTGGTGCACCGCGTCGGCCGTGCCCAGGTACCAGCGGTCCGAGACGCGCTGCTGGGGCGAGATGGGCTCGATGTATTCGCCCAGCGACTGGGACAGGAAATTCCAGCCCTCGCGGATATGCCGGTTCAGGGACACGCACTTATACTGGACCAGGACCAGGATCTTGCGCAGGTTGGAATTGATGGCGTTGGACAGCGAGAAATCAATGATCCGGTAGATACCGCCGAATGGGACGGCCGGCTTGGTCCGGTCGCGGGTTAACGGCTCCAGCCGTTCGCCTTTTCCCCCGGCCAGGACCACCACCATCACCTTCTTAAGCAGTTTTACCATGGGAATATATTATTATATAGTAGCCGGGGAGTCAAGGAAAATAAACCACAGATAATCGCTAACGCGCCTGTCCCGGCAGTATTTGCCCGTTCCGGGTTCTCGCCCTGAGAACCCGTCAGGGTTCGTAGGGTCGGGAGTCTCTGCGGTGTTCCGATAACTTCGGGGCTACGCCAAGAATCTGTTATTTTAAGGTTGACAGAAACTGAAAAAGTGCTATAATCTTTTGGCACGAAAGGATATTCTATGACACAGATTAAAATCGTGGTTGAAAAGCACCCTGATGGTTATGTCGCATATCCGTTAGGCCTGAAGGGCGTGGTGGTCGGCCAGGGCAATACCTACGAACAGGCGCTGGCTGATGTAAAATCGGCCATTCTTTTCCATATCAAGACCTTTGGCAAGGCGGTCCTGAAGGTAGAACCGCGGATTCTTGATGCCTTTGTGGCCGAAGCAGGAGTAAAGGTTTAATGAGCAAGTTTCCGGTTGATGCCCATAAGCGAAAGGTGGTCAAGGCATTAGAAACACTGGGGTTCCAACTGGTCAGGGAAAAAGAGCACATCGCCATGCTCCGTAAAAACCCGGATGGAACATCCACGCCGCTAACCATGCCCAATCATCCCAGGATAAAGGCGTCCACCCTCAGGACCATCTGCACCCAATCAGGCATCGACCGGGACGAATTCCTGGATGCTTACCAGAAAGCATAAGGATGTCACCAAAAGACACAAAGAATTCTCAGTGTCCTCTGTGCCGGAGTTTACACTGAGCAGATTCGATTCTCTCACTGTAAACTTAGCGAATGTGTGGCTAATCTGCGTAATCGGTGGCCCTGTGCGTAGCACTGGTCGGGAGTACCTACTGGAATGCACCGGGTACATCTGTGGTTTACACCACATACCCTAAAATGTAGATTACCAATTCCGTCGAATTTACTCCGGCTACATAGGCTTGTCTTAGAGCCAGTTAGGAGTCTGCAAGGACGACCTTTACTGGCTCTTAGATCCCGGCAGTCTTTGCCGGGGCTACCTCATACAACATAACCGAGTATGTAGATTACCAATTCCGTCGAATTTACTCCGGCTACATAGGCCTGCCACAACAGAGTTCTATCGGCCGCCACCGGCATCAGGACTGACCCGCCGTTGCTAATCCCCCCAAAATTAACTGGCGGAGCCATGACCTGCAAGGCATACTCCGCTCCCACCTGGCGAAAGATGTAGGCCATCATCCCTCCATCGGTATAACTCTGGGTGATACAGGCGATGGAGACAATCACGCCCTTGGTGCCAGTCGGAATAATCGCCGAGAGGTCAACAGTTGCAGGTTGCGTTGTTGCAGTAATCCCGCCCAGGTCAAGGGCCGTAGCCGGCGCCGGAAGCATCGTCAACGTATTCCCGCCGCCCACGCCCGGGGCCAGCTTGGCCGCTGTAACTGATGCGTTCACGAGTTCGCTGGTCCCGACAGAATTCGCCGCCATCTTGGCCTTGGTTACTGAACTCGTTGCCAATTTAGCTGTGGTGATACCGGCATCCGGTATCTTGGAGCCGATAACCGCATTATCCTGTATCTTACTCGTCCCCACACTCGCATCTTGTATCCGGTAACTGCATTATCCCTTATCTTCTCCGTTGTCACTGCCTGATTCGCCAGTTCATCCGTATCAACCGCCGCCGTCTTGATATGCCGTTTCTCCACGCAATTATCAGCCAGCTTGGCCGCGCTGATGGAATTATCCGGTATGCCCACGGCCGGAACATCATCCCCCAGCTTAGCCAGCGTCACGGCCTTATCCGCAATATCCTCAGACCGGATAGTGGCGTTCTTAATCTTAGGCGAGGTCACCGCGTCATTGGCGATTTTATCCTCAGTCACGGCTGACTCCGTAATCTGCGGCGTAGTCACCTGGGTGTTTGTAAAATATGTTTGTCTGTATGTCATAAATCAAATCCTTTTCTTAGAGGCTGTTAATCCGTCAGGATGTCACAGCCTCTTAGACCCCCGCGTTTCGCGGGGGACACATTAATGTAGCGTGGTCGGGCCCCGCCCCCGTATGGGAGCGGGACCACTCACGCTGTTGTTTTACACCAGCACTATCCTCGCATGTAACTTAAATTCCGGGTCAGCAAATTCATACTGTAACAAAGAGTCTACAGCCAGTCCTCCGACCACAAATGGTTTTACCCCTGTAGCCGAAAACCGGTTAGCCAGGTCCACCAGCCGGTCGTTCTGGTCCGCGATTTCCGTTGCCTCCATATCCGCCTTGAGAATGGTTATGCCGGTCGAAACCAGCAAACTGCTCAGGGCCGAACGGAACTGCTGCCTCAGGCCCGAGGCCGTAAAATCATACGGTTGTCCGGCCAGCACCTCCATATGCTTGGTCATCTTACTGGCCTTGGCGTCCCCGGTCATCCAATAAAGAACCTGGGGCGCAATCCGGCCCCGGATTTTATCACCCGTTATTCTCAGGATACCCTGGCCGGCCTTTTCAGCCCAGCGGTCCTTGGCATTATTGACCCGGTCCTTAAAGCGCTTGGCCTCAACGCCATCAACAGTGGCGAATGCCGCCTCGTAGTTCTGCATGAACTTGTTATACCCGTTGGCTAATCCCTTATAATGGGCCCGCTGGATATTCTTCTGGGTCTTGCCCGCCTCGGACACAAAGCCCGGGGCAATCATGGGATTCCATTTCTGGTTAGCCGGCTGGGCCACCTTGGACTGGTATTCGCCGTCAAAGGGCAGGACCTCGAGCATCCGGTCATGCATGCGCATGGCGTTATTACTCAGTCCTTCGGCCCAACGTTCCGGCATATCCCCGGCCGGTTCCACGTTTAATGGTATAGTCACCAGCAAATCCAATTTAATTTCGTCTGCCATTTTACTTACTGTTAGACCGCAGGGAGTTACAGTAAGTTATCCCGATGCATATCGGGGAAAACTATTCTGCATCCCATACAGCCATCACAGCCTCCTTTTAGAGCCAGTAGAAGCATAGCGACGTACTGGCTCTTATCCCGATAGTTTTTATCGGGGTTATTGTAACAGCCGGGCGGCTGGCTGCGTCTTGCCGGCCCTATTCAAGCCCCGTACCCGTACGGGTGCGGGGAAGCCTGACGCCTATAGCCAGCCACACCGAACTGCAAATTTATTTATTTATCCTCTTCTGGATTATGGTCAGCACGATATCAATTACCGTCCGAATAACCCGCTTCCAAAAATCAGATATTAACTTAGGCATATCTGCCTCCGTTTCATTAAAGGGCTTAATTGCCCCTCTATAGATACAGGCCATCGGAAAGGTTTTGCCGATGTTGGCCTGTTTTGGATGAGGGCGTTTTGGCTTAACTCGTGAAATGGCCGGGGGATAAAATTTCTGCTTAATTTTCAGGGTCGGAAAGGTTTTGCTAGAGCCAGTAGGAATGAAATGACATACTGGCTCTTGTGCCAGCATGCATTAGCATGCACTGGTACCGGAGTTGTAAGATATACCCAGCGCCGTATTTATCTTTGCGATAATCTTGTTCTTCCGGTTCAAAAGAGTCCGGTCACTGATCCGCAGCGCTTCAGTTAACAGCTTATTATCAATGACCATGTTGTTCCGTATGGCCGTCAGATACGCCATCTTGATTAGTTCCGTGTCCTCGGCATCCAGGCTGATGAGCAATGGAGCGAACCGGAATATCAGCACGTCAAAAGAAACCGGCCGGCCGGCCTCAGGAACAGCCTGGTCTAAATCTTTTTCAAACGAGTTGTCAGCATTTTTATCATAGGCACCCATACCGCCTCCCCCATAATCAGGCCCCTTGTCAAGTTTTTATCAAAAACGCCTGATTTCTTCGGCTATCCTCTTATTTTCAGGAAGGTTAAAAAATTTTGGCCTATCCTCTTAACCGGCAGAAATTTAAGGCAAAAAACCGCTCTTTTCCGGTGAAACCCACCCAAAATCGCCATACCCAAATATTTTGTAAAAAATTTTTCGCCGGGGGTGTAGGAACCTGTGGCGGACAGGCTTATTTTCGAATAGCTTGATGCCCCTTTTCGAATAGATTGATACCCCTTTTCGAATGGACCGATACCCGTTTCCGAATAGCCCGATACCGGTTTTCGAATGGAGACGCTCTCCTTTTCGCGCAGGGATATCCCCGTTTTCGAATAGAGATACCATCCTTTTCGCGTGGAGGTATACCCGTTTTCGAATGGAGATATCCTCCTTTTCGCGCAGGGGTATCCCCGTTTTCGAATGGCGATATCCTCCTTTTCGAATGGCCATACCCCCCTTTTCGAATGGCTCTATCCCCGTTTCCGAATGGCGACATCCTTTATGTGGCTGGAGGGGGTAGGGGTGTAGGTAACCCCCCCCTGTAAAAGTGACAATTTTTGTCGCTTTGAGCATCCCTGTGCGAAGCACTGGTCGGCTCAGCATGGCGTCAAGCCAGCGCACCGGGCCCTTTGCAAAGCAATGGTCGGGAGCACGCCAAAGGCGGCGCACCGGGAGGCACTCTCTACGTCCCCTGTATTCCGTATATTTACTTATATCTTATCACTTATAACTTATAACTTTCAAGGGGGATGGCTACTATATATGAAGACCGGATGGCCTCAAGCCAGGGCGGATTTGATAATCTTGAAATTCTCGGCGCTGTAATAACCCCGGTCTGCCGGCTCCAGAAGCGAGCCGAGCTTGACCGTATAATCTTTTTTGGTAAAGGACTCTATCACCCGCAGGATTTTTTCCGCCTCAGCCGGTGCCGCGTCCGGCTTAATCCCTTTTTTAATCAGGAATTCGATATCAAAGGCGTCGCGGATTTCCTTCCGGCTGAGCAAGGCGGCTATCTTGGCGCGCATCATCTCTTCCGGCGCCGCGGTCCGGACATAAACCTGCCGGTCCGCATACGGGCTGTAGGCAATCGATTGCGCGGTCTTTATCAGCTTCGGCTCTTTCCTGATTTCTATCTTCAAACTGCGCGGATAATCAGGCGATTTTATTTCAAAAAGCATGGTCTGGAATTTATCGGCCGAATCCCGGAGCTGGTAAAATCCGGCCAGTTCGGCCCGGATTTTGCGGTAAAGCTTCTTCTGGTCGGTATCGCCGGTCAGCCAGAAATCCAGGTCAACCGAAAACCGGTTCAGCCCGTAACACAGCCTGAGCATCGTCCCGCCGATAAAGATAAGCCGGTTTAGGACCCTGATGCTGTTGAGTTTTTCCAGCGCCTCTAATTCAAACCGCTCGTGTTTCTTTAAATCTTGCATAACTCCCTCGCAATCCGCCCGGTCCGGGCCGGGAATGGTTTCAGGATGGTTTTAAGCCTCTTTTTATCCAGTCCGCCCAAATCAAGCGAACTGAAATCAATCTTATATTTACCGGCCGAATAAAGATAGACCGCGTCCAGAAATGCCTTTTCCGGGGTGGCGATGAAAAACCCGTCTTGCTTGACGAACCCGGAATAATAATCTGGTTTGATTTTATAGAAATTAAAAGCCGTGTCCCGGACCTGATACCGGACCGAGCGTTTTATTGAAACGCTCTCGAAGAAATTACGCTGGACCTGGGTGGTCACCCCGTAAAAAGCCAGGGCGGTCATGAAAGAGATATAAGACGGCACCTGGATCAGGTTGGCCAGGCGGAAGAACTCCGGGGTTTCCAGCGACGGCCATTTCTGGCCGGCCACATACATATTATTCTTCAGGCGGACAAAAGCGCCGGCCTGGGCATAGCGGGTAGCCAGGACCCGGGCCGAGGCCGGCTGTATCCCGGCCGTCCGGGCCAGTTCCTCCACCGTGAAAAAAAGCGTGCCCTGCAATTTCTGTAACAACTGGTAATTCATATAATCGGTTAAATCAGCTCAATCCGCTTACCTTCCAGGGATAGATAATTAACAATAATGATAACTATATATATTTACTGCAAATGTCAAGAAAAATCATAGGGAGATTAAAAATTGTCACTTTGCGCATGAAACGGGCTGTTTTACAAAAACGGTGCCTTAAAAGTCAGATATTTAGAGGATTACCGGGCGTGGTGTGTGTCACCGGACCGGCGCTCCTCAGCTCCTTTCTCCTGGGACACCCTCCTTCGCCCTTTGGGTTTTTTCCGGTGACACCCTTTCGCTGCGTATTTACTTTTCCGTGCGTTCCGGAATTTGGGGGACACCTTACTTAATTATCTTTTATTTTTTTACCTTTGTTTTGCGTTTGGCTGCTTTGACCTTCTTTGCCCGGATAATCTTTATCTTGACCGGCCCGATAAGTACTTTACCCTGGATTTGATGTTCATCGTGGTGCATATGCTTTTATCCTATCATTTTGCTTGGATTTGAGCAAGGAAAAGGGAATAAGGATGCAGTATATAGAAGGTAATATGTAGGGTAAAATCCGCTCTGCGGCCTGTCTACTGCTTAGGGGCGCCTCGTGGGGCAGACCACTAATTTTAAAGCACTTGCTTCATAAGGGTTCTAAGGCACAGTTTCGCTTACCTAACAAAAGTAATATCAAAAGTAATATAATAAGAGCGTTTGTTTGGTAGTCGCGTCCGGACTTGGAGTCACAATTTGTGACTTCAAATCGTTAATTTTGGACTAGGCGAAGATATCGGCCCAGTTGGCCGGAATGGGCTTGGGGAACCCGGGCTCAGCCGCGTCCGCGCCTTCCAAATCAAAGCGGATGTATTCCGGACCGGAGAACAGGAAGACCTTGCCGTTGTCCGAGCGCTGGAAAGCAACGTCAATGCGTTTGAAGTTAACGCCGGGCCAGTTGCCTGCGATGGGTTTGGGATAGCCGGGTTCAATCAGGCCCGGGACCTTTGGGTTCAGCCGGTAGTAGTTCTCGCCGGAGAAGACGAAGATGTGCCCGGTTTTTGCTCTCTGGAATACGGCGTCGATTTTCATAACTGCCTCCTTTGGTTATTATCTCACATCTCCGATGACACACACCAGCCGGCCAACCCTTTAGCTGCGCGCCTTTTATAACGCGGTTTTAGTAAAACGCCCCTGTTTACTGCTGATGCTTCAGATTTTTGTACCCAGTGCGCTCCCCGAAATCTTTCGGGGTGCTCCTGACCATTGCCTACGGCAAAGGGCCATTGGCCTTTTTCACGGTTATGGCTGATTTAAGAGGTATCATAATAAATCTGTCAGTTACACCGGCGGACAATTTGTCCGATTATTCTTGTCGGGGGTAAACCGGGGACACCGCGTCCGGCGCTTGTCAATAATTTACTCAATTGATTGAGTAAATTGTTAATTCCGGAGACAACCGCCTTCGCCCTTTGGGCGAAGTTTATCCCCCGCTTCGGCGGGGGAGGCGGGCAAGCATTTGTTCAGCGCAATCCCTTTATCTTTTCAATAGCTTTTTGACTTCCTTTTCAAAGTCGGACTCAATCGGCTGGGTTTTATTGTATTGGGTGTACTCGGCCAGCGCTTTTTTATCCGCCGCTTCCTTGGATATTGTTCCCTTTCCGCCCAGTATCTTATACTCGTTAAAGCTCAAAAACCGGTTGACGCCATCCACAAACTCGGCCATGGTAAATGCCCGCCTGTTTTCAATAAGGTTTTCGATGTAGTCAAAGAATCCCGATATGGTCCGCTCCAGTTTCCTGATTTCCTTGGCCGGCAGATAATTCTTGGCTATGACCACGTCAGCCGGCAGGATTCTGCCTTTAGGGGAATTTTTCCAGGTGGTCAGCCCCATAAACGGCAGTTTCTTATCCGCCTTGGCGCCGATAATCTCGGCCGCGGTCCGGCCGGTAATGGCATAGTGGAATTTGTTCTGCACCGTAGCGAAGAAGTCCCTGGTCGTCTGGGAATTGGGGTCGTAGTCAATACTGCATTCGGCGAAGATATCGGTGATTTGCAGATAAATCCGCCGCTCGCTGGCTCTGATGGAGCGGACCCGCTCCAGCAATTCCCGAAAGTAATCCTTGCCAAAGACCCGCTGGCCCTGCTTAAGCCGTTCATCGTTCAGGACAAATCCCTTGGTGATGTATTCTTTCAGGACTTTGGTAGCCCAAATGCGAAACTGAGTCGCGCGTTTGGAATTAACCCGGTATCCCACGGCGATAATGACGTCAAGATTATAGAGTTTCAGCGTTCTTTTGATACTCCGCCCGCCTTCTTCTTGAACTACCGAGGAATCCTCGGATGTTGAACGGGCATCCAATTCGCCTTCGGCAAATATGTTTCGTAAGTGCAGGGCGATATTATCCACACTGCAATCGAACAGCAGAGCCATCATCTTTTGGCTCAGCCAAACGGTTTCATCCCGCAGAAAGACATCCAGCTTGACATCGCCATCCGGCGCGGTATAAAGAATCAGCTGATTCTTGTTTACACCCTGGGATAGCGACAATTTCTTGGAGTCGGGATGTGACTTCTTCTTTTTCATAGCTTCTTAATCCTACCATTTCCTTTAGATTTGAGCAAGTATTATTTCCGGTTGGGCGGGAGGGTTACTTATTCTCCTGGGACACCCTTCGGCTTCGCTCCCCGCTGGGGCGGGACTCCGCTGTCACTACGCAGGGCAGGCACACCTAACCCTACATCCCTTTATCTATGCGCCTGTACCCTCCTCGTGGGACACACACCTCGCCAGGAAACCCTTTATCTGCGCGGACTTGAGGGCACAGTTTGTTGACCTGCGTGCCCCGAATGCTTTCGGGGTACTCGGAGTCACGCTAACGCTTAGAGCCCGGGTACGCTTTAGCCACTGGCTAAATGCTGACCGATGGCGCCGAAGCGCCATGGCGCCCTTATGGCGCTCACCAGTGCTTTGCACAGGGCGCGGACGCTGTTTTATAGATTCGCTAAGTTTACCCTGTCCGATGGACTCTCCGATGCTGCCGGATACGGAGTCCGATTCACATCGGACCGAAGAGTCATACGGACTCCTTCGGAGAGTATTCCGAAGGGGTTGACTACAAGCTCAAACGCCCGTTTCTTGATGTTATAACAACAAGATTTCCTGCCAGTTATAGTTGTTTACATTTTTTTGAATGTGCCGACCGGAAGATTGCGATATTATATTGAGCGGTAACTTGACGCCCGGTAAATCCCTCTTAGCCCTGATTAATGATGCGGCGTGCTTCGGGAAAATCGTCGCGCCGCTTTTGATTTCAAATAAATGCAATTTCTGGTTTAGTTCTATGACCAGGTCTATTTCCAGGCCGTCCCGGGTCCGCAAATAATATAATGAAGTCAGGCCGCCATGGTTCAAATACCGTTTCCAGAAATCGGTAATTACCATGGTCTCGAAAAGATGCGGGAAATAGGGGCTGTTAAGCAGCGACCGGCTGTCTCTGATGCCTAATAAATAGCAAGCCAAGGCGGTGTCGTTGAAATATATCTTCGGGCTCTTGACTAAGCGCTTGCCGATGTTTTTGTAATACGGATAAAGCAGCAATACCTGATAACCGGTTTCCAGCATGGAAATCCAGCGCTTGCCGGTGGGCACGGAAATGCCGATTTCCCGGGCTAATTCGGAGATGTTCAGAATTTGCCCGGTCCGGGTGGCGCACAGGCGCAGGAATCTTTCAAACTGGTTTAAATCGCCGACCTGCGAAAGGTTGCGGATGTCGCGTTCCAGATAGGTCGAGATGTATGACCCGCACCAGAGTTCCCGGTTGACCGATGGCCGGCTGGCTATTTCAGGGTAATTGCCCCTTAATATCAAATCGGCGATAGAAAGATTTTTATCAACCCGATCAGGTCGAGCCGGCAGATTATTCAAGAGTCCGCGCATATCCAGGGATGGCTGACCCCGGCCGGTTCTTTCAGCCAGGGAAAACGGCAAAAGCGTCAACACGGCTACCCGGCCGGCTAATGATTCGCTGACCCCGTGCATCAGGGAAAAATTCTGAGAGCCGGTTAATATCCAGAACCCGGGTTTGCGTTTGGCGTCTATCCGGGTTTTAATATATGACAGGAGCTCCGGGACGTATTGTATTTCATCGAATAGCACCGGCCCGGCGCATTGGTCGATAAAACTGCGCGGGTCGGCCTTGGCCCGGGTCCGGGTGTCCGGGTCTTCCAGATTTAAATAATCATGGGAGTCTTTTAACAGATTCTTAAGCAAAGTGGTTTTCCCGGATTGGCGCGGTCCGGTCAAGACCAATGCCGGGAATGATTTAATCGCCTTTTTAACGGTTTTAGCCAGAATCCGATATCTCATCATGGCATTAATATACCCTTAATATTTAATATGTCAAGTTAAATATTAAGGATAAATAAATTATTCCAAACACCTGCCGCCAACCGGACGCTGGGTTTAGTGACACACACCTTGCCGGTCATGCCAGCGGCAGATCCGCTTCAGGCGGACAATTCCTTTATTTCCGCGCCTTTCAGAACCCGGTTTTCCTGAAACGCATCTCGCCGGTCCTATTTTATCAGCGCGATTTTCAAGGCGTCTTCGAGATTGTCTATCAACCTAAAGTTTAACCCTTTGAGGATGTGCTCGGGGATTTCCTTGAGGTCTTTTTCGTTTTCCCTCGGCAGGATGATGGTCTTGATTCCGGCCCGGCGCGCGCCAATCACCTTTTCCTTAATACCCCCGACCGGCAGGATCTTGCCCCTCAGGGTTATCTCGCCGGTCATGGAGACATCGTTGCGGATGGGTTTGTTGGTGAAGAGCGATGTGAGGGCCACGCCGATGGTCACGCCGGCAGACGGCCCATCCTTGGGTATGGCCCCGGCCGGGACGTGGATATGGATATCATAGCCGTTGAAGGCGCTGTCCGGGACCTTGAGCGATTTGGAGTGGCTCCGGATGTAACTTAAGGCGGCCCGGGCTGATTCCTTCATCACGTCGCCCAGATGCCCGGTCAGGATCAGGCCGCTATTGCCCTTCATCCGGGTGGTTTCGATAAACATAATCTCGCCGCCGATGGGAGTCCAGGCCATGCCGGTAGCCACGCCGATATCCGGCTTGCGGCCGGCAATCTCGGCAAAGAATTTAATCGGCCCCAGGAATTCCTCGATGTTCTGGGCCGTGGGCCTGGGTGCCGGCTTGGCCGGGGTTTTTTGCCCCATCAGGGACGCCTTATCCTTGGCGACCTTGCGGCAAACGGTGGCGATTTCGCGCTCCAGGTTGCGCACCCCGGCCTCGCGGGTATAGTCCGTGATAATCTTGAAGAGCAGGTCGGGCTTGAATTCGATGTCCTTGGTATCCAGGCCGTGTTCGGCCAGTTGCTTGGGCACCAGATGCTCCTGGGCGATTTTGACCTTTTCCTCGGCAATATAGCCGGGCAGTTCCAGGACCTCCATCCGGTCGCGCAGGGCCGAGGGAATGGTGTCCAGGATATTGGCCGTGGTGATGAACATGACCGATGACAGGTCAAAGTCCACTTCCAGATAGTGGTCTGAGAATGAGTTGTTCTGTTCCGGGTCCAGGACTTCGAGCAGGGCCGAGGCCGGGTCGCCCCGGAAATCCATGCCGATTTTGTCCACCTCGTCCAGCATAAAGACCGGGTTCCTGGAGCCGGCCTTGCGAATCCACTGGATGATGCGGCCCGGGAGCGCGCCGATATAGGTCCGGCGATGCCCGCGGATTTCGGCCTCGTCACGCACGCCGCCTAATGAAAAGCGGACGAACTTTCTCCCTAAGGCCCGGGCAATGGATTTGCCCAATGACGTCTTGCCTACGCCCGGCGGCCCGGCAAAGCACAGGATCGGGCCTTTCATATCTGTTTTTAGCTTGCGCACGGCTAGGTATTCCAGGATGCGGGTCTTGACTTTTTCCAGGCCGTAGTGGTCTTCGTCCAGGATTTTTTCAGCTCGGTTGATGTCGAGATTATCCTCGGTCGCCACGGCCCAGGGCAGGTTAATCAGCCAATCCAGATAGGTCCGGGCCACGGTGTATTCGGCCGAGGAGGGATGAATCCGGCTCAAGCGGTTGAGTTCCTCATCGGCAATCTTATGGGCCTCGGCCGGCAGTTTGGCCTTGTCCAGCTGTTCCTTTAACTTGGGGATTTCGGTATTCTTGCCCTCGCCTTCGCCCAGTTCGCGCTGGATGATGCGCATCTGCTCGCGCAGGATTTGCTCGCGCTGGGCCTTGGTGATTTCGTCCTTGATTTCGGTCTGGATGCGGTTGCCCAGGCGCATCACCTCGGCTTCGCGGTTTAACAGCCGGATTAAGCGCTCGAGTTTTTCCTTGACCGAGTTCAATTCCAGGACGCGCTGTTTTTCCTCCATCGGGAAATTCATATTGGAGGCGATGAAATAGCACATGGTCAGGGGCGAGGAGATGTTCATGGCGGCTAATTTAAGTTCGTCCATGGGCAGGTAGGGAATCTGCTTGACGATTTCCATGAAGAGATTGATGGCGGTGCGGGACAGGGCCTCGATTTCGGCGCTCCGGTCCACGGTTTCCTTGGCAATCAGCACCCGGGCCTTGAGATAGGGCTTGCGCTCGACGATGCCTTCCAGCTTGATGCGCTCGATGCCCTGGACCAGCAGCCGGGTGGTGCCGTCCGGATATTTGAACATCTTGGCCACCTCGACCCGGCAGCCGTATTCGTATAAATCGGTCGGCTTGATGTCCATCTCCACCGGAATGACCGGCGGTTCCTTGGGCACGGGCGGCACAGTCAGGCCTTCCGCGGGCGGTTCGGTAATTTCTTCTTCGGCTGAGAAGTCCTCCATCTCGTCTTCGTTGGTTATGCCGGCAATATCGCGTTCCTGCAGGGCGGACGGTTTGATGGCGATGAATCCGAAGGTCTTGGTGGTGGCGACCACGTCGTCCACCAGTTGGACCGCCTCTTTCTGGGAGATAATCAGGGGCAGGACCGTGCCCGGATAGACAATCAGGTCCCGGATGGTCATGATGGGCAGTTCCATGGTCACCTTGTTGGGCAGTGCCGCGGCCGGCTTGTCGCCGCCGCTGGGAATCAGAATATTGCTATCACTCATCTTCGCCCTCCTGGCAGGTAATCGGGCCGGAGATGATTTCAATATGCCGGATGGTCAGGTGGCCGTCCGAAGCCGGGGCGGTATGATGTCCGGCCGACTTTTTGGTCTTGGGGATGACCAGTTCGAGGAATCCGTCTTTATATGAAGCCGATGCTTTTTCCGGCTCGATGCCGCAGTAAATATCAACGGCTTTCTCGAACTTGCCGTAATTGATTTCCATCTGTCGGAAATTTCGTTTGGTCCGCGCGTCGCGCTCGTCCCGGCAGCCGGAGATAAGCAGGTGGTTGGAGTTGACATCAAACGAGATGCTGATTTCTTCCGGCTTCATGCCGGCTAACTCGCACCGGATAACGATGTCTTTGTCGGTCTCGTAGATATCGGTGGGCGGAGACCAGGCCTTTTCGGTATAGACCGAGATGAGCTTGCTGGACGAGATGAACAGTTCGGTGAATCTCATCGGGCCCTGCGGGACCTTGTCGTCTCCGAAATGATGGCCGGTATCGGATGTCTTGGAATGAGAATGTTTGGTGGTCATAATTGATATTTTACCTCCCGTAAATTTCCAGATGGATATCGGGGCGAGTGGATTTGAACCACCGACCTCTTGGTCCCGAACCAAGCGCGCTAAGCCAGACTGCGCTACGCCCCGACTGTTACATACCTTTAATGAATCGCTTAACGCCTCTTTTCTTTATCTTGTTTTCCATCCTAACTGCCTCAGACCTTAGCGCTACTCCCGACTAATACTGCCGGGATAAGAAACTGTAACGCCTTGCGGGCTAACAGTTTCTAATGCGCTACGCCCCGTTAGAAAACTTCGTAAACGGATTAAACAGAAATCGGTTAAATCCGCCGAGTCAGTTTAATCCGTTTACCGATTCACTAATATTTTCTCATGATATAAAATCAGACGGGTTAAGTCAATTAATTTGTAATACTGTTTGCTGACTACGGACTTACTTATTAAATGAATAACTATAATATGCCTGGAGTGAGAGGATGGAGAATGCCGTAGAGTAAACCCGTCCGCCGATAGTAGCCCAGGGGCCTTCCGGGTCCCAGGAGCCGTCCAGCAGGCCGCCGGTGCGCTGGTGCTTCAATAAGACATCTTTGTGTGACTTGTTCCATTCATACCAGTAACTCCCGCCCAGTTGCCTGAATGCCAGGGTCTGGTAATACCAGTGCCATTCGTTCATGACGTTTTCCTCCAGGAATAACAGGCTGGGATAATAATCGGTATGCCGGTAGAACGGTTCCCATTGGGGCAGGAATTGTTTGAGCCAGTCCGCGCCTTTGGCGATGACGGCTTTATCGTTCTTCATTAATATATGGCCGAACAGGCCCGAGGCGGTGGAGTCCATGCCGCCGAAGCATATCGGGATGGCGCAGATGTGGACAATCCGGCCGGATGATTTGTCGGTCAGCCGGTCCAGGTAGACCTTGGTCCGGTCTATTTCCTTGTCCGAGATTGCCAGGTCGGTGGCTTGGGCGATTCTTAGGGCCAGGATATAAAAGATGCTCGGGCCCATGTCGGTCGGCTCCAGGTAGAAAGACCACGGGAATCCCGGCTCCGGAGTATTTTTGGAATGTTCCAGGGCCCGCTGGGCCATATCCTTGATTTGGGCATCGTTGGTCATGGCGTAGAGTTCCACCAGGAACAGGGTGGAGATGTTGTGATTATAGCGGCGGGCCAGTTGGCCGTGGTCCTCGCCCTGCTCCAGGCATTGCTTGTTGTGCACGTGGCCTTTGGGGATATTGACGCATCCGGTTTTATCCTGCGCGGTCTTGATGAACTCCAGGCCTTTTCGGACATTCTCCTGATAGAGCCCGGATTGATGGGTCGAGCCGTCGCCCAGGAAGCACAGGAGCGAGAGGCCAGAGACGCTGACATCAACCAGTTCGTCTTCATTAGTGAATGACGGGATCACGACGTTATTATGCCAGGGGTTATTTCGGGCGCAGTTCCAGGAGCCGTTTGCTTCCTGGTTCCGGGCCAGCCAGTCCAGTCCGAGCCGGGCGGCGTTTTCGGTCCGGTCATCGCCGTGGTATTTTGCCAGCAGCTCCGTCCGTCCCGGCGCAAAGCGGTTGGCCAGTGACGCGATAGGCATCCGGGCCGGTGGCTTGATATCAATCTTAACCGGTCCGGGTCCCAGTCGGTTAAGCTGTTTTAAGGCCCAGTCCCGCGAGGCAATGACATCGGTTGGGCTGTCAGCCGGCAATGCGTTCAAGGCCTTGATGTATGTTTCCTTATTATTCAGGGCGGTTGATTTTCCGATGACCCGGCAGATGAGGGCGCGGATGGCCGGCGAATCCGAGTCCAGATAATTGAGCAGGATATCGGCCCTGGCGGACCGGTTGATGAGCGAGACGATGGCGTCCTCCATGTCAAACTGCAGGGTCATCGAGGATTCGGCCGGGTAGCGGCTGATGATTATTTCCGCGGTCCGGGGCGTGTAGTGGTATTTGGCCAGCGCCTCCAGGGCGGTTTTCCGGACCGGGTAATAACCGTCGGTCAGCGTGACATCAAGGCGCGGGATTAACTCTTCGTAAATCCAACTGCCGCATATCAGGGGCAGGCCTTTGAGCACCCGGATATTCTCCAGCCGGATGGCCTTATCCGGGTCGTAGAGGAATATCGGGGAAAACTCGACGTTGAAACGGGAAGCGAAATTAACGCTGACGGTCCGCAGGGTCAGCAGCCGGATATCCCGATTGGGCGACCGGGCGGCATCGCTTTTGAGCCAGTCGATAATCTCATCGGTCATGTGCAGGCGCGGGATGGATTTTTCCACGGCCGCCCGGACGGCCGGTGAGCCGGCGGTGTATGCGGAAAACACCAGTTTGATGTTGTCCAGGGTCGGGGTAGCGGATTGGGATTCTATTAATTTGTCCAGCTCTTGGAGCTGTTTGGTTTGGTCCGGCGCAGACAGGTCCTGGCTGAAAGAGATATTTGCCATGGTGCCATAAACTCCGGCACAAAGGAAGAAGACCAGCAGTATTTTTTTCATTTGCTATGGCAGCGCGGCCGGGTTTAATATAATCACCCCGCTGTTAATCAGGTTGCTGATGATAATGGCAATGCCGATAAGGGTAATCAGGACCGGGCTTAAGACGGAAAGGATTCGGATGACCCGGGTAAGGTCAATATGTTTGGATGAACTCAGGAACGAAACCCCGGTGACCATCAGGATTCCGATAGTAATAAGAACCGATGCCAGGCCGAGCGAGAAGGCCAGTATCAGGAATAAGCCCCAGAGCGTTTTCTTGATGGTAATGGCCATGAGCAGGATGACGATGGCGGTCGGGCAGGGCACCAGCCCGCCGCTGATGCCTAAGGCGAGTATCTGTTTGAGCGAGACCGTTTCCAGGGATGATGTGGCAACGGAATGAGAGTGGCCATGCGCGTGACCCTCGTCGCCCGGATGATGGCTGTGGCTATGCGCGTGACCCTCGTCATCCGAATGGTTGTGCGCTTCACCGAGGTGATGAGTATGTCCATGGTTGCCAAGAGGATTGGTCCCCGATTGGGTCGGGACTCCGCTGTCGCTTCGCAGTCGTCTGGAGAAAATCCAGACGCCCATAATAATCATTATCAGTCCGGAGACCATGCCCAGATAAACCGCCAGGGCGGTCTGGTTGACATAGTACGAGGCGGTCAAGGCTAGGACGCCGGCGATAATGACGGTGGACAAATGTGTGGTGGTTACAATCAATCCCAGCAGGATGGCCTGGGAAATTGTTCCGCGGCTGCCGATCAGGTATGCGCCGACCAAGGTCTTGCCGTGCCCGGGCGCCAAGGCGTGAACCGCGCCGTAGATAAAGGCAAATCCCAGGCCGGCCAGGATTATCCAGAATGACAATGATTCGCTGTTGAGCGAATCCAGCATTTTCTCTTTGCCGGTATTCGAGCCGACGATAGTTGCCGGCCGGTCAAACCTGGCCGGGCCGGTTCCGGTATTTTCGTAATTTAACCGCATGTAATTATATTCCCGCGGCTTTAACCAGAATCCGGATTTGAACATGAGCGACCGGCTGCGCTGTTCGGGCGTATAAGGGATATTTATTCCTTCGCCCTGGGCAAAGAACGCCTTGATCAGGACCGGCTTGGGCAGGGTATTGGTCATCCAGAAATCCAACGTATGTTTCTGCCCGGCCTGGAACCGGAGCGTATCGGACAGCCCCAGGCGTTCCAGGTCGAGCAGGAACTCGAAATTTATCTTGATCGGCACCGGCGCATTTTTGGTATTGGTCACCAGCATCCGGGAGCTGTATAAAGCGAAAGACAGGTCGGCCCGGTCGTCGATGACTATCCTTAATCCGCCGGAGCTGATATCCTTCTGGAGTTTATCCAGGAACAGTTCGTTTTCCTCGTCTGAAATCTCGCCGTTCTTGTCCGTATCAATCAAGGGCCGGAAATCAGGAGCTTCCAGATCGCCCACGGCAATCCAGTAATCCAGATAAATCAAGTCCGGCCAGATGCCCAGTTCCATGGAGGTGTTGATGGATTCCACCTGGCGGTCCGTCAGGTCGTGGGCATAGATGGGCGATGCGATTATGGCAAACAGCAGGATGAGCGGCAGTAAAGAGCGTTTCATATATATAATATAGAATGTTTGAGACCCAGTAAAAACTGCAAGGACCTGGAAGTCAACCAAAATCTGAATAATTGCGCCTTGATAATCCTTGATTCAGCCGGCGGAACACCGCAGTGACCGCGATAGCGAACACCGCAGTGACCGCGAATAAAATGATAATATTGTTAACAGGATTAAGTCTTCAATTATGCGTAGAGATAAAATAGTTGCTTTTACTGAGCGAAATGGTAATTTATCGGGAAAGGAAGGGAATGGATTATGAAATCAAATTGCACGGTCCGATTCGGCCGGAACGATTTCCAGGGTTCGAGATTAAAGAGCCATAAATGCCCGATAAAGAATTGCGATTCCGCTTTGGTGCCGGTGGCCTACCAGAAAATCCAGGGTAAGATGACCTACCTGCCGGTCTGCCGGGCGCACGGGCTGCGCATCCATTCCAACACCTTTGAGTATTTTAACGGGCCGTCCAGGTCGGAAATCAACGCGGCCCTGAGGAGAAATATCTGGGTCAATCCTGATTATTATATCAACCGGGTGGTAAAGAGCGGCGCCCAGCCCGAGCCCTGGCTGGCCTGCTACGAGAACAGCACAGACGCCCTGAGCTGGAACGTCTGCGCCGGAATCTCCGGGGACAAGCGGGCCTTATCAGACCTGCTGACCTTGCTGACCGGGAAACACTATCCGGAAAAACCGGATTTATATCTCTGGGGCCGGAAGGTCGACCTGGCCGGCAACACCTATGTGCCTTACCAGCCGCTGGACCGGGCCAGGCAGCAACTGGAGCGCGACATCAGGCGTTTCCCGACCCGGCCGGATATCATGCTGGTTATCCCCAAAAAACTGGTGGTGTGCATCGAGGCCAAGTTCGGCGGCGCAAACCCGATGGCGGATAACGCCAGGTCCGGGCCGGGTGAAAAACCCCGAAAGGTATCCGAGCTCATTAAAAGATATTACCTCAATAACGTCTATCTGGAATCGGATCCGATATTCGAGGTGACCAAGCCGCCCGAGCCGTTTTACGAGCAGTTGTTCCGGAACATCGTCTTTGCCGCCTCAATGGCCAAGATTGAAGGCCCGGCCGAGTGGTGCGCGGTCAACCTGCGCAGCGGGCATGTCATGAATATCAAACGGGGCCGGCCCGCCAGCCTGCCGGTGACCAAGAACGTCCGCTCGTTTCTGATGCCTAAATACAAAAAGCAATTCGTCCATATCACCTGGGAGGACATCTTCAGTCGGGTGATAAAGGGTAACACAAAACTGGCTGACCTGGCTTGGTACCTGAAGAACAAGAGTTTTGAGTGCATCCGGGCGTTTAATATAATGTAGGCGGCAAAACCGAGCGATTTTCCAGATTATCCTTGAAATTCCAGGGATAATTTTGTATCATAACAGGCGCATCAGGGGTGTCCCTACGGGATTTTCGTTTATAGAATACCGTGAGGTGCTAGCAAAACCATTGACCTTTTGTGCAGACGGGCATATACCACATGATTGAGCATCTTGAGAGTCCCGGCGATAAATTAGTTGATTACGAGAACTGGAAAGCAATCATGCTCAACACATTAAAATACCAGATTTATATCGTCTCTCCGGAATATGATTTCATCTGGGTCAATAAAGCATTTGAAGAGGAAATCGGTCTGTCTTTAAGCGAACTCAAAGGCAAGAAATGCTATGAAGTCATCCATCGGGCCAACAAGCCGTCGGAAATTTGTTTGTTATATAATATGCTGAAAGATAATAAGTTCCGTTTGATGGAGACAGAGGTGGAATTGAACGGTAAGACGTCGCACATTTCAGCTACGCCGGTCCTGGATGGTAAGGGCAACCTGGAAAAGGTTATTCACATCCTTACGGATATAAGCGAGCATAAGCGGGCTGAAGAATCGTTACTCTTGTCCCGGAATCAAATGGAGGCCGTGGCGAAGATCGGAATCACGGTTAACTCCACTCTGAATATCAGCGAGGTATTGAACTACATCCTGACAGGTGCTCTTGAAGTTACGGGTGCATCGGTCGGCATGATATTCCTCAAGGATCAGGAGACGGGTTGCCTGAAATGGGGCGCTGCACATGGCTTGTCCGAGGCGTTTATTCAGTCCTATCGAGACCAGGTTATTAAACCCGGCGAGGGTTTAAGCGGCCGCATCGCCCAGACCGGTCAACCAATTTATATCGCGGAAAACTCCTCGCTTGACCCGAGGATTGCCCGGTCTATAATCAAGACCGCAGGATTTAACAGCTTCATCGGCGTGCCGGTTTATGCCGAGGATAAAATCGTCGCCGTGATGAATGTCCTGACCAAACCGCCGGATGTTTTGGGGGAAGATAAAACCGCCCTGATTAAGGCCGTGGCCACGCAGGTGGGCTTCGCTATTCGCAATGCCCGGCTTTTCAATGAACGCCAAAAGGCCGAAGAGGCCCTCCAACGGAGTGAGCGTAACCTGGTCGAGGCGCAGCACATCGCGCACATCGGAAGTTATGAATATGACGTGGTGAATAAACGGCTGTATTGGTCGGATGAGATTTTACACATCTTGGGTATTTCACGCCGGGATTTCAAGGGCAATATCGATGATTTCTTAAGCCGCAACCATCCAGACGATAACGAACTGGTTAAAAAAGCCGTCAAGGAAGCCATGGAACAGAGAAAGGCGGGAGATTTTATACATCGCGTCATAAGGGCTGATGGCGCTGTCCGGACGGTTCATGAACGTATCAGTCCATTTTTTGACGAAAAAGGACAGGTAATACGCTACATCGGTGCGGTCCATGATATTACTGAGCGCAAGCAGGCCGAAGAGGCCCTAAAGAAGAGCGAGGAAAAATTCAGGATGCTTGCCGAAAAAGCAATTGTGGGTATCTATATTATCCAGGACATGAAGATGGTTTACATCAATCCCAGTTGCGTCAGGGCCCTTGGGTATGAATCCGGAGAAGCCGCCGATCGACTCGGCCTGCAAGACATAATTCATCCTGATGATTTCCGGCTCGCAAGGCAACGGGTTCAGGAAAGATTGGAAGGCAAAGAGGGGAAAGCCAATGCGATCTACAGGGCAGTAAGAAAAGACGGTTCGACTATTGATATCGAGGTTTACAGTATGCTTACGGAATATCAGGGCCGGCCGGCTGTGATGGGGACCGTGATGGACATTACCGAGCGCAAACGGGCCGAAGAGATGCTGAAGGAGAGTGAAAATCGTTTTAGGCAGATAGCCGAAAGCTCCGAAGAGTGGATTTGGGAGGTCGATAATAAAGGTTTATATACCTATGCCAGCCCGGTCGTAGAAAAAATTCTCGGCTATACGCCGGAGGAAATCGTCGGGAAAAAGCATTTTTACGACCTCTTTATCCCGGATATGCGGGAAAAACTTAAGAAGGCCGCCTTTGAAGGCTTTGATAAAAAAATGCCTTTTAAAGAATTTGTCAACCCAAATGAGCATAAAGATGGGCGCATCATTATACTGGAAACAAATGGAATGCCGATTTTAGATAGTATGGGGAACTTGTTGGGTTATCGCGGTGCAGACATTAATATCACCGAGCGCAGGAAGATGCAGGAGATGCTGGTGGAATCCGAGGAAAAGTATCGGACGATGGTAGAGAATTCCAATGACTTAATATGGGCGCTTGATGTTGAAGGGCGCCTGATTTTCGTTAATAAGCGGGCGCTGGAAATCGGCGGCTATCTGATGGCGGAACTGGATAAAAAGCATTTCAGCCTGGGGGTTCACCCTGATGATTTGGACAGAGTAAAAATGCACGTTGGCAGAACGCTTAAGGGAGAATCCCAGACCTACGAGGCGCGGGTCATCGACCGCCATGACCGGATATTGGTACTTCAAATTAATGCTGCGCCCCTGTACCGGAATAAGCAGGTGATAGGGACGGTCAGTTTTGCGCGCGACATCACCGAAAGCAAGAAAGCCGAGGAGGCGCTGCGGGAGAGCGAGGAGAAGTTCAGGGGGCTGGCCGACCAGTCGCCCAACATGATTTTCATTAATAGTCGAGGGCGCGTTATTTATGTCAACAAAAAATGCGAGGAGATAATGGGCTATTCAAGAAAAGAGTTTTACTCCGAGAAATTCGATTTCATGGATATAATCGCGCCGGATTCAAGGAAGTTGATTAAAGATAATCTTAAGAAGCATTTAAAGGGCAAGGAGATACCGCCCTATGAATATAAACTCCGGACCAAGGATGGAAAAGAAATAGTCGGCATACATACCACTAAGTTAATTGATATTAAAGGGGAAAGGGCTGTTTTGGGCATAATAACCGATATCACCGAGCAGGTCCAATCACGGGAGCAAATCCGGGCCCAGGCCGTGTCCCTGGAGCAGAAAAACGCCGCCTTAAAGGAACTTCTGGAGCAGATTACCAGGGAGAAAAAGGACATTACCGACAAGATGCATACCAACCTGGAAAAACTGGTCATACCCAAGATAAAGAGGATGAAAAGCAAATCCGAAGAAGGTCTCAAAGACCAACTCGGAATTATCGAAAGGCATATCAAGAATATCGCGTCCTCGTTCGGCAAAAAGATATCCTCCGGCCAGCGGGCCCTGTCAACCCGCGAAATAGAAATCTGCGACATGATACGGGACGGGCTCAAGAATAAGGCCATTGCCCGGGAACTGCGCCTCTCCTTGGAGACGGTCGAAACCATGCGCAAGAATATCCGGCGCAAGCTGAAAATCCAGAATAAAGAGGTAAACCTCAAAACCTACCTCCAGACCCTGTAACCGGATAATCAGCCTTTAACGCCCCCGGCCAGGCCAAAGTGGGTATGCTGCATACCCATTTCTACCCTAAATTTCCTACCTTGACGTTTCGCTGATATCAGCTATATTATAGGCAGACCAATGATGAACTCCCTCAGACGGGTAAAACAAAAGGGGGAGAGAAGCTGGCTTCTCCAGAGTTTTCTACTTAAGTGTATGCATCAGCGAGGGGTCATGTCTATCTCCCCCTTTAAGATAAAATAGAAGAGGGGATGCGGCTCCTGGGGTTTGCTGCCAAGAGATATGCATCAGAGTGGGGCCAAATCTCCCCTTTTTCTGGTATCAGGCCTATGAACAGATTAGAGTTGAAATTCTCCACCTCGGCTGAGATGACCCGGGCCGTATTCCAGATGTTCAGCCGGATACTCAACTCGGTCGGGATGGACGAGGAAACCCGGACCAGGTTTATGCTGGCGGTCGGCGAGGCCATAGACAATGCCGTGATTCACGGCAATAAATTCTCGGCCGATAAATTCATAGAAGTGGAGTGCTTCTGCAATTTAAATAAAATAACTTTTATGGTGGCGGACCAGGGCGACGGTTTTGATTATCGCAAGCATCTGGATACCCCGATTGCTGAATTCCAGGCGCCTAAACTTATAGAAAAGACAATGAAGTTCGGTTCTCCGGGCGGGCTGGGCCTGGCCCTGATCCGAAAGTGTGCTGATGAAGTTATCTTCACCCCTCCGGGCAATCGGGTGAGTTTTGTTAAATATATCTAAGGATAGGAATGGCAATATGGCATATCTGACTGCAAGCCGGGAAGGCAAACGATTCCTGGGCAATCGGGACAAAAAAGAGGTCCACGACCTGAAGTGTGAAGACGTAAGCCAAAACGGCTGCGGGGTTAACGAGTTCATCCGTTCCGACAATGCGGTCGGCTTTATCGTCGATACTCTGGACCAGGCGCACCAGGAAAGATACACCGCCTGCCCTAAATGCATCGGTAAAACGGAGCAATAAGGCGTCCCGGTTCCGGCCCGGCGCTTATCAATAGATGCATTCTTATTTCCCCAAACGCCATTCACGCAAATATATTCCTGAATTTTTTATTGACAGTTCTATGTCAATTTGATTGGTTAACGGATAAGAGGGAAGATATTTTATGACCGACGAACCCAAAGGGACCGCGTCCAGCGAACCGCAAGTGCCGCAGACTGCCGCCAGCCAGACCGAGAAGATAGGCGATTTCGAGATATTCAAGGACCAGCTCCTGGGCAAGGGCGCCTGGGGCGAGGTCTACCGCGGACGCCAGGTCTCCCTGGAACGGCCGGTGGCCGTCAAGATCCTCAAGAAGGAATTGTCCTCGGACGAGGAATTCGTCCGCCGGTTCATGCGCGAGGCCAAGTGTATCGCCCAGCTCATCGACGAAAACATCATCCAGGTCTACGGCGCCGGGGTGCACGAAGGCGCCTACTACTTCGCCATGGAATTCGTCCAGGGTCTGCCGCTCCAGAAATTCCTGGACCGGGGCCGGAAATTCTCCACTGACGACATCATCTACATCGCCATGGCTGTGGCCAAGGCCTTGAAGGCCGCCTGGGAAAGTCCGGAACAGGTGGTCCACCGCGATATCAAACCGTCCAATGTAATGATATCATTTTCCAGCTCGCTTATCGCCTCCAGCCGCAAGCCCGAGACCAGCGACAGCATTGCCTTTGTGGACGTCAATATCAACGAAGCCAAGGTCAAGGTCATGGACTTCGGACTGGCCAAGGTGGCCTCGTCATCGGCCGGCAAGGACGCGACCATGGTCGGCACCATCATCGGCACGCCCAAGTATATCTCGCCCGAACAGGGACTGGGCAACCCGGCCGATATCCGCTCCGACATCTATTCGCTCGGCATCGTGATGTATGAACTGGCCACCGGCCGGATTCCCTTCACCAGCGACAGCGCGGTCAGCCTGGTGCGCCATCATATCTATGACACGGCTATTCCGCCCAGACAGATTAATCCCGATATGTCCGAGGATTTGGAAACCGTCATCATGAAATGCATCCAGAAGGACCCGAATCACCGCTACGGCAATCCCGGTGAGATGCTGGAGGATTTAGAAGCGTTGCGTCGGGCCACCAAGCCCCTGTACGCCACCCAGACCATGGCCAATATCGGCGCCACCATGCTGGCCCGGCCCCAGGGCGCCAAGGGCAGCAAAACCGGCCTGATTATCGGCGGTGTGGTGGTTGCGGCGGTTGCGGCCGTGGCCGGCATATACTTCGCCACCCGGCCGGCCAAGGAAAACAAGCCCGATATGCCCACTATTATCCAGCCGCCGGCCAACAACACGGTGGAACTCCGCAGAGACCGCGATAGCGAACAGCCGGCCAGCGGCACCGATACCTCGATGCCGATTATCAGCCAGCCGATTACCCCGACCGAAGACCCGGCCCAGAAACTCAACCAGCTCTGCTCGATGATAGAGCAGTATATCAATTACGGCACCATCCCGAGCCTGGACGAGGCCGGCCAGCTCCTGGCCAAGGCCAAGGCCATCGACAGCGCCAATGAAAAGGTCAAGCAGCTCGACCTGCTCTGGCAGCAGAAAAAGGACGAGGTCCTTAAAGAGGAAGACCGCAAGAAGCGCGAGGAGAATTACCAGAAATATATGTCCATGGGCAATGAGGCCAAGGCCAAGAAGGACTGGAAATCAGCCCTGCAATCATTCTCGGACGCCCAGGCCATCAACTCCACCGTCTCGGTCACCGAGGAGATAGAATCCGTCCGGGCCAACGTCAGGAAGATAGAAGACTACGACGCCCTGCTGGAAAAGGCCCATCAATACGAGGACAGCGAGAAGTATGACGAGGCCGTAACCGAATACAAGAAACTGATGGAACTTTTTCCCAAAGTTAAGGACCTGTACCAGAAAGAACCGACCCCGCCCCGGGAATACATCCAGAAATGCGAAGAGCGGCTGAAGAACCGGGACTTTACTAAACTGATTAACGAAGGCGAGGAGCTGCTCAGGCAGAAGAAATACACCTCGGCCGAAAAGATGTTAAAGCTGGCCCGTGAGGTCAGGCCCTCGGATCAGGGCATTGCCGACAAACTGGCCGAGGTAAGAAAAGCCATTCCGGCCAATATGGCCTTTGTGGAAGAGGGCGCCTTTATGATGGGCGAAAAAGGCAAGACCGAAAAAGAGGTCATGGTCCAGTCCTTCTTCGTGGATATATACGAGGTCACCAACAAGGAATACAAGGAATTCTACGACGCGGTCAAGTCCGGCAACCATGACAAATGCCACCGGGACGAGGAGCCGAAGAAGAAGAAAACACCCGAGATACGCAAGCACCAGCCGGAATTCTGGAAAGACGGCAACTACGGCAAATCTGAGGGCGACCTGCCGGTAGTGGGCATAGACTGGTATGACGCCTATGCCTATGCCTCCTGGTCCGGCAAGCGTCTGCTGACTTCAATCGAATGGGAAAAAGCCGCCCGCGGCCTGGACGGCAGAATCTATCCGGGCGGCTGGAAAGAGAAGAGCGAAATCAAGGCCAATGTCAAGGGATTAGGACCCAGCGGCCTGACCGCCATCGGGTTCTTCGTGCCGGACGCCAGCCCGTTCGGATGCTATGACATGACCGGCAACGCCGGAGAATGGACGGCCGACGCCGGCAAGATTGGATTCATCGTCCGGGGCGGCAACTGGGCGTCGTCGCCGGTGCAGGTTTACAAAACCGACGACTCGCTCTGGCATACCCGGGTCAATTACCTCGGGTTAAGATGCGCCAAAACAGTAAAATAAGCTGGACAACAGGATTTAACGGATTTATCAGATTAGAATTATCAGTTTAATCAGCTAAATCCCGTTGTTAAGAAAGGTATTTGAATTATGAAAAAGAACGTGATTATCTGGTCCGCAGCTTTATTATTCGTGGTCTCGGTTGGTATGGTCATGGCCCAGCCGGCGCCCAATCCGGCCCCGACCCCGCCCGCGCCGCCGGCTCCGGTAACTCCAACTCCGCCAGCTCCGGTTACCCCGACTCCGGAGCCTGTGGCGCCAACCCCGCCGGCGCCGCCCAAGGTGGAAACGTCCGAGGAAAAACCGCTCCCGCCCAACGGCATCACCGAAAAGGAAATCACCGACCTGATCGCCAAACTTTCTTCTAACGACCTGCTGGTGATGAACGGGGCGCGGGACGAGCTCAAGGAAATCGGCCGTCCGGCCGCGGCGCTTCTGATTAAGGAACTGGCCAAAGCCAAATCGGACGTCCGCTACCTGATCTGCGAGATACTGGGCGAAATCAGGGACAGCGGCTCGGTCGAGACCCTGGTCAAACTCCTGAACGACAAGGAAGAGCACACGGCCAGCATCGCCTCAGCCGCGGCCAGGGCATTGCGCAAGTGCGCCGACCTGGCGGTTATCCCGCACCTGATGAAGGCCGTCACCTCGACCGACGTGGACCTGCGCTATGAAGCCGTCAAGACCCTCGGGGTCCTCAGGGCCTACCAGGCATTGCCGGTGATTCGCCCGATGATAACCGACACAGCCAAGACCTCGCTGGATTATTATGTTAAGGCCGCGGCGGTCCAGGCGCTCGGCAAGCTCAAAGACGCCCGTTCGGTCAAGCAGCTCGTTACGCTGCTGGACAGCCCGGACATCGAGGCGGCCACAGACGAACCCTTCGTCAAGTATGTTACCAGGGCATTAGAGCAAATCACCGGCTTCCAGGCCGGTAGTTTCTCCCGGTCCGACGACAAGAAAAAAGACGCCGTGGTCAAGAAATGGAAAGAATGGTGGGAGAAAAACAAGAACAACAAGGACTACGAATAGCAATAAACTCAGCAGAGACCGCGCAGCGTTCTAAGTGTTAGCGTAAATTCGTACGTGTCACCAGATTGCCTTAATAATTCCGGGAACGCCCACACCTAATTAGCCATCCGAACCGATAAACCTTGCCCGGAAAATGGGAAAATGGTAGTGTAGTGCCTTAACTTTTATATGGCTATGTTCAGTTTACCGGCTAATTTCCGGCACACCTTCCGCTCTTTGGGGCACCGGAATTACCGGCTTTATTTCATCGGTCAGGGGGTTTCGCTCATCGGCACCTGGATGCAGCATATTGCCATGTCCTGGCTGGTTTACCGGCTGACCGGCTCGGTTTTCCTGCTGAGTTTTGTCGGGTTTGCCAGCCTGGTTCCGTCTTTTATCCTGACCCCGATTGCCGGCGTCATGCTGGACCGCTGGAACTGCCATCGGGTCCTGCTGGTCACCCAAATCCTGGCCATGCTCCAGGCCTTTATGCTGGCGGCCTTGTTCTTCACCGGCGCCATCCAAATCTGGCATATCATCGCCCTGGGTGTTTTCCTGGGCTGTATCAACGCCTTTGATATGCCCACCCGGCAATCGTTCATCGTTGATTTGGTGGAAAATAAAAATGATTTGGGCAATGTCATCGCCCTGAACTCATCCATGTTCAACAGCGCCCGGATGATTGGTCCGGCTATCGCGGGAATCATCATCGCCGTCACCGGCGAAGGCGTTTGCTTCCTGGTTAACGGCCTGAGTTTTCTGTGCATCATCGTTACCCTGCTGCTGATGAAAATCCCGCACCGGGAGGCAAAACCGCATGCCGGCCATATCGAGGATTTTAAGTCCGGCCTCAAATACACCTTCGGGTTCCCGCCTATCAGGACCGTAATTCTCCTGCTGGCCCTGCTTAGTTTAGTGGGCATGCCCTATGCGGTGCTGATGCCGGAGATTGTCAAGAAGGTGCTCCATGGCGGCCCGAACACCTACGGATTCCTGATGGCCGCGTCCGGCATCGGCGCGCTGACCGGCGCGCTTTACCTGGCTTCCCGGAAGACCGTGGCCGGGCTGCTTAAAATCATTCCGATTTCCACCGCGGTTTTCGGCTCCGGGCTGGTGCTGTTCTCCTTGTCGCATTATTTCTGGCTTTCGGCCGGGCTGATGTATTTCTCCGGCCTGGGCATGATGATGCAGATGGCGGCCAGCAGCACCATTGTCCAGACCATCGTAGATGACGACAAACGCGGCCGGGTCATGAGCCTGTTCACCCTGGCCTTTATGGGTATCATGCCGCTGGGCATCCTGTTGGCCGGCAGCGTGGCCAGCGTCATCGGCGCTCCGGCCATACTGGCTATCGGGGGCTGGATCTGCATTCTGGGCGCGGTTCTTTTCGCCTTCCAGCTCCACGCCATAAGAAAACACATTCATCCGATTTACGTCCGACTGGGTATCCTGCCGGCGGTCTCAGCCGGCGTCCCAACCGCCGCCCGGCTGGCGACGCCCAGGGAATGAAACGTGCCGGTAAATAACGGAAATCCGGGGCTAGCAGCCCAGATTATTCGCTGGCGCTGTCGCTTCGCGGTCACTGCTATGCTCATCCGCGTCTATCTGCGTGTCCAATCCATCATCGGGTAAGATACAGTGGAATCAGGAATCGTGTCCTTACAAAACACAGGAAACAGAATAGTAAAATACAGGCTGGAAATCGCGGGCAGTATTACAGTTACAATATGGATAACCTCGTGGGATATATCCTGTAGATATAAGATGCGAGATATCCCGCTAAAGCAGGATCTAAGAGTCAGTAAGTCACTTTGTTCCAACTGACTCTAAGAGATGCAAATGGGATGCAGGATATGGGACTCGGCTTAGCGGGGTTTGCTCCGCGTCCTGTTTCCTATTCCTTTTTCTTGCCGGACAGGTCAATGGACTTGTTGTCCTTATCCCTGGCCGAGGTGATTTCAATGGTGACATTGCCCATCATTTTAGATATTTTTAAGCCGGTGGTATTGTTTTCTTTTTCGCCTTCTTCGGCTTCCCCGAGCTTGATATAGCCGGCCGGAATGCCGACTCTGTTGAGAGTGGCATCGACCGGTATCCACCGGCCCAGATAGACCTCAGTCCAGGCATGGTATCCAAAACGCGAGCCGTCAAAGACCAATCCGCTTATCTGGCGGATCGGCAGGCCCGAGGCCCGGCCCAGGGCGCATAACAATATGGCGTGCTCGGTGCAATCGCCGGCTTTGTCGCGCAGGGTTTCAGCGGCTGATTTCTCCGCCACCGCGCCCCGCTCTTTCTTTAGGTTCTGGAATACCCATTCGCAGAGTAAGTTCGTTGTTTTCAGGGCGTCTCTTTCATCCTTGACTATTGCTTTGGCCTGGGCAACGATAGCCGCATCTTTGCTTTGGATTTTTACGGATGAATTGAGGTATTTTTTGAACGCCTCATCGCCGGCCGGCGGTTGGACCGGATTTTTTATGCCGTCAGGGATGGCCTTCAGGGTGATGCTGTATTTTTCCTTGTCTTGGACGACATCCTGGTATTCGTTGGCTGGGATGACATCGTCGAATCTTTCCCTGAATGTTATGGTAAGTTTCATCTGCCCGATGGCATAGAATGCGGCAATATTGGCGTTGGTATTGATATAAGACGAAATCGTCGCGGTCTTGGTCATCTTTTTGGCCTTGGTTTTATTGGTCCGCCTGATTTCAATGCCGGCCATCTTCATCAGGACCACGCAGCCGTCCTTGTCAACGTTAACCTGCATTATTTCTCCGGGCATTTCAGAATTGGTCGATTCGGTATAGTAGGTGTCAATCTCTTCCTGGCCAACCTTGATTTTCTCCTCTTTCAGTATCTTGACGGTTTCGGTCCGGATGCTTTTGGTTTCCGGGGAAAGGCTTCTTAATGATGTCTCGGCGCCGACCTTCAGGAGGTCTTTCGCTTTTAATATGAAGCCGTCAATGCCGGGGAACAAGTCGGGCTCTTTCTTAATCGTAGTTATTTCCGGTTTTTCATCGTTCAGCGTTATCTTGAAGGTGATTTCATCGCCGGATACGCTGATGTCGGAGTTTTTGGCCTGCCCGGCGTTAATTTCGGTTTTGGTGATGCGAATCGGGTAGAAATTCATATCGACCAGGGAAACCGACCTGTTTTTAATCTCCATGACGTGGCTTTCATCCGTCTGCACTTTCAGCGTCATTTCATCGCTGAATTTATAACATTCCTTTGACAGATATTCGGCCTTTTCTATCTTAAAATGGGCAAAGCCGATTTTCTGGTCGGACATGTGGCAATCATACCAGGCTTCCTGGAGCGCGACCGGGTTTTTTTCCTGGGCATAACCGATGCCGAACATGGTGCTGGCGATTAACAATACGATGAGCAGAGTTCTAGTTTTCGCTGACACGGTCTCAGTAGAGTTCATATTCTAAGTCCTTTCTTTAATCTTCAATGCGGGCAAAACATGGCTGCAGTTTTATAATGTTTAATCTAATCTTATTTATGACGCGGGAGTTGTCAAGGAAAAAGCGCCAGGGTGTCCTTCGGCAGGATCCCCGATGTTGAATCGGGACGGAGTTTATCCCCCGATGTTCATCGGGGGGCTGCGGTTACGCAGGGTAAACGGGATATGGGACGCACATTCACTACGCCCCAGTAGGGGCTCGTGGTCACTGCGGTGTTCGCTACGCTCAATGTAAACAGCTGGCGCCGAGCCTGACGGCCCTATGGTTTATCCCAGTCGACCACATAGTGGTTGCCGAAGATGTCGTTATAGACCATGCTGATACGGTTGACATTAGCCCAGGGTATGGACCAGGCCGCGCCGGATGACGAGGTCAATGGCAGGGTGTGGGTTAATGTGGTCGGCGGGAAGTTGGCGGAGTTATAAAGCCGGCTGGCGCCCTGGGAATAGGTCGGGTCATACTGGGTGCCGGTGCCGTTTACCTGGATTTCGATGTATTCAATCAGGGTCCGCGGGTCAATGGCCGTGGCATCGCCATTGCCCAGTTTGTAAACCCAATCAAGTTTCTCAATAGCGTTGCTGCCGTTTAGGGTAACGGTCGGAACGGCCAGGACGATATTGGAGAATGCGGCCGATTGAGCCGGTATGTTGAAGACCAGCGGCACGGCGTTATAGGTGACGGTGTAGGCGCCGGCCGGCGGGATAACCGGCGCTGAGACGTAAGGCGAGCCGTATAAGGCCTGGTTGGTCTGGGTCTGGGGCGCGGCGTCGTTGGTCTCTCCCGTCAGGCCGGAGCCGCCCGGACCGGTAAAGGTGACGGTAGGAGGAAAAATGGATACGCCCTGTTCGTAGATGTGGGCGTTGAACCTGAACCCGGTGATGTTGGCCGGGGTGACTACCGATGGAGTCAGTCCGACGAAATCGCCGCCGGTGACGAAATACATAATAAACGGACGGTAGAATTTGTTCTGCAGCAGGTCAATGGTGCCGTTGTTGTCCACGTCGGTGTTTTTTATGACGGCCGCGAAGAAGTCGTCGCCCTGGGCAATGGCCGTTTGCTCTTCGGAACTTAAGGGCAGTTCAGAGCCGATGGGGTTGTGCGAGGGTTCGACGATGACGCCGGTGGATGAAAGTATATTCAGGTCAATGGTGGCCAGTTCGGTCATGGTGACGGTGTCGGCCAGTTTGGCCAGCGGGAGCGAGTCGATGCCGTTGCTGAGAGTAAGATAGCCCAGGTAATTGTCTGAGGCGTCGATGAATATCAGGGCCGTGGGATATCCCTTGTCCACCTGGATGGCGAAGTTGTCGTTGCTGTCAACCGTGGTAACGAAGTAGTTGCCTCTCTGGTTGAAACCGATGACCTTGGCCACGTCAGCCGCGGTCAGGGCGTAGAGCCGGGGCGTGAACAGGTCGGCCAGGAAGCGGTCAAGCCAGTTGAGGTGCTTGAGCCGGGCGTGGGTGCCGCCGGTCAGGGTGCCTTTGATGGTGAGCTTGGCCGTGGTGTTGGCGCTGGAGCCGGAGGAAGAGGATTTACCGCCGCAGCCGATGTAAATCAGTGAGATTAACAGGGCCAGCGACAGAATCGCGCCGGCGCTGATGGCCAGTTTATTTAGCTTCATAAGACAATCCTTTTCTTAACGGTACAGAATTACCGGTAATATAGCAGCTGGCCCGGGGTTTGTCAAGAGGAATCTGGTATTTTGGGGCGCCCGAAGTTATCGGGATTCGCTGCGGCTGCGCGGATGGACGTAACCCGCCTGAGGCGAGGGCTAACTCGCAGATAAAGTTCCGGTGTCGCCAAGTGCGGGTAAGAGATTGGCCGGGCGGACGGATTAGATCAGGGTTTTCAGAATCAGGAGGGTCAGGGCCGAGACCGCGGCCGCGGCCGGAATAGTCAGTATCCAGGCCCAGACGACCTTTTTGGCCACGCCCCAGCGGACCGCGGACAGGCGCCGGGTGGCGCCCACGCCGATAATCGAGCCGGTGATGGTGTGGGTGGTCGAGACCGGAATCCCCATGAAGGTGGAGACGAACAGCATGATGGCGCCGCCGGTCTCGGCGCAGAAACCGCCCACCGGCTGGAGATGGGTGATTTTCTGGCCCATGGTCTTGACGATGCGCCAGCCGCCCATCATGGTGCCCAGGCCCATGGCCGTGTGGCAGGCCAGGACCACCCAAAACGGAACGTAGAATTCCGGCCCGAGTTTGCCGGAGGTAAAAAGCAATATGGCGATAATGCCCATGGTTTTCTGGGCGTCGTTGCCGCCGTGCCCCAGGCTGTAGGCGGCGGCCGAGATGAGCTGAAAGCGCCGGAAGTATTTGTCCACCCGGGCCGGGGTGAAATTGTAAAAGATTAGCTGGACCAGGTTCATCAGGATGTAACCGGTAATCAGCCCGAGCAGCGGGGACAGGATGATGAAGATGCAGATTTTGAGGATGCCCGATCCGATAACCGCGCCAACGCCGGCATGGGCCACGGCCGCGCCGACCAGGCCGCCCACCAGGGCGTGCGATGAGCTGACCGGCAGGCCGGCATACCAGGTGAACAGGTCCCAGGTAATGGCGCCCAGCAGCCCGGCCGCGATGACGGCGGTGGTGATGGCTTCGGGATGGACTACGCCTTTGCCGATGGTGTTGGCCACGTGCAGGCCGAAAAACAGGAAGGCGATGAAGTTGAAGAAGGCGGCCCAGGCTACGGCGGCCCGGGGCGAGAGTACCCGGGTCGAGACTACCGTGGCGATGGAGTTGGCCGCGTCGTGCAGCCCGTTGACGAAGTCGAAGATCAGGGCCACGGCGATGATGATAATTATTATGGTCATATGGCTTTTTGGCTTTATTGCCTGCCGGCAGGATGATAATTAATCCGGGGCGATTGTAAAGAAATTAGAGGTTTTTATTGGCTGGTACGGAGAGCCGCGGTTGCGCCGGTCCCGCCTCCGGCGGGGTTTCATTATAGATATTTCTTAGGCGGACTTTAATTATGCTTTTTTCTTGAGTTTTGGCGTAAATGGTGTATATTACATAGTAATGGATACGATTGCCATAATCCTGATTCTTCTCGCCGTGAGTCTGGGCCCTTCTTTCGTCATCGCTCTGGTTGGTTACGCCAGCATCCAGGCCCTGGGACGCAATCCGTCGGCCGCGCCTAAAATCCAGATGGCCATGATTCTGGCTTTTGTCTTTGCCGTGGCTATTGCCCTGATAGCCATGCTGGTGATTTTTAATGTATTTGCGCCTAAGGGGGGAGGATAATCCCGTTAGAGAGCTTGAGAAAATTTAATTCCCCCTTGTTAAAGGGGGATAAAGGGGGTTATTTAGAACAACCCCCCAACCCCCTTTTTTAAGGGGGATTTTAGACGCCTTATGGAATTAAGAGACACGATTATTTTAGTCATCGGGTTTGTGGTGGTGGCCGGGATTCTGGTGGCCCTGTTGAGGATGGTGCTGGCGGGCCAGTCCAATACGGCTATCGAGCGGCTGAAGCGCATCAACCAGGATAATCTTCAGCGCGAGCTGGAGTTGAAGAAGAAACTGGACGAGGCCGAGGCCCAATACCAGAGACGGCTGTCCGAGGCAACCGGCGATATACAGAAGATGAAGGAGAAGATGGAGGACGAGGTCGGCCAGATGAAGCAGAAGGTGGTGGCGGCGGCCGAGAAGGAGAAGGAGGGCATCCTGTCCGACGCCCGGCAGGAGGTGGCTGACCTGAAGAACGAACTGACCCTGGCGAGCAGCCAGCGGATTGCCGGATTCGCCCAAGAGGTGATAAATAAATTGTTGGCCGGCGCAACGGACAGCGATAAAATAGCGGCCGGATTGCACCAGTATTTTATCGACGAGGCGGTGAAGAGAATCAGGTCAATGAAGAAGGAGATGCTGGCCTCGGCATTGGCCCTTCCGGGACAAGCCGGCTCGCACGAGATAGAGGTGTCGTCCCGGCTGGCCCTGACCGCGCATCAGAAGCAGGCCCTGAACGAGGCGTTTTCCGAGGCGTCCTCCAAGGCCGTGAAGATTGTCGAGAAACCGGCCAACAGCAAATACCTGGCCGGAGTTTCCATCAAGATAGGCAACCTGGTCGTAGACGCCACCCTAAGCAACCGGCTTAAGGAAATAGTGGCGGAGATAACGAAGAGTTAGCCGTAAATGACGAATGCCTAAATCCTAATGACGAATACCAGTAATTTCTATGCCTGAATTAGTAGAAATCAAAGAGGTTGGGACGGTCAAGGATGTCCGGCGGGGCATTGCCCGGATAGAGGGGCTGACTTCCTGCATCAATTCCCAGATGATTCATTTCGCCTCGGGCGCCAAGGGCATTGTGATGGGCTTTAACGAGAAGGAGGTCATGGCCCTGGTCATGGGCGACGAGACCTCGGTCTCATCCGGCGAAGAGGTGACCAGCCGGATTGAGCCGTTCCGGGTGCCGGTGGGCTACGGATACCTGGGCCGGGTGGTCAATTCCTTGGCCGAGCCGATGGATAACCGGGGTCCGGTCAAGGCGGATGATTATTATCCGGTCTTCCGCGAGGCCCTCGGCGTGATTGACCGCATGCCGGTGGATACGCCGCTGGAGACCGGCGTCAAGATTATCGATCTGGTCATTCCCATCGGCCGGGGCCAGAGGGAACTGGTCATCGGAGACCGGATGACCGGGAAATCCACCCTGGGCCTGGATACCATCATTAACCAGAAGGGCAAGGACGTCCTGTGCATTTATTGCTGTATCGGCCGGAGCCAGGCCTCGCTGATGAAGACGGTGCAGTTGTTCCAGGAATATGGGGCGATGGATTACACCGTGGTGGTGGCGGCCACCGGAGCTGATTCGGCCAATGCCCAATACCTGGTGCCTTACACGGCCTGCGCGCTGGGCGAGTATTTCATGCTGGCCGGCAAGAATGTCTTTATCGTCTTCGACGACCTGACCCGGCACGCCTGGGCCTACCGCCAGATTGCGTTGCTGTTGGAGCGCGCCCCCGGACGAGAGGCCTACCCGGGCGATATTTTTTACATCCATTCCCAGATGATGGAGCGGGCCGGCAAGCTCAAGCCGGAATTGGGCAACGGCACCATGACCTTCATGCCCATCATCGAGACCATCCAGGGCGATTTCACCGGCTATGTGCCGACTAACCTGATTTCCATCACGGATGGCCAGATTTATCTTTCCACTTCGCTGTTCTACGAGGGATTCAAGCCGGCCATTGATATGGGCCTGAGCGTCTCGCGCGTGGGCAGCAAGGCCCAGCATCCGGCCATCAAGGAGGTTTCCAAGATGCTCCGGCTGGAATACGTCCAATACCGCGAGCTGCTCAAGCTGACCCGGCTGCGCACCCGCTATTCGCCCGAGGTGGAGACCAAGCTGAAGCGCGGGCAGATACTGACCATTCTTTTCGCCCAGGATAAATACCAGCCGCTGTCGGTCGAGGAAGAGGCGGTGATGTTCTACGCGTTCAAAATAAGAATCCTGGACCTGATGTTAGTGGATGACGTGCTGTTATTCAAGGCTAATATTATGGGATTCCTGGACAAGAATTATCCCCAGGTGGTGCAAAAGATAAGGGAGACCAGGAAACTCGCGCCGGACGTAACCGAACAGCTGGACAGGGCGATAATGGAGTTCTTTAAACGGAAATAGTTAACACGAATGGGACGAATGGTACGAAAAGCGCAATAACAAGATAAATATTATTCGTATTACTCGGAATTATTCGTGTGATTCGTGTTTAAGTATTCTTATGAAAACGATATCTGAACTGAAGAAAGATCTGGTGTTCAACCGCGAGATGAATGAGTTGATGGACATCCTCAAGAAGACCGCGATATTCGAATTCCAGGCGCTCTTTAACCGGCGCAAGGCGCAGACCGTGTTGGGGAAATACGTGGCGGCCTTGGAGGATTTGCTCAGGATATTTCCGCCTGGGGCGGAACACCCGTTTCTGACCAATCCGCTGGACAAGATTATCCTGGTCCCGGTGACCTCGGATATGGGCTTTGTGGGCGGATTGAATACCGAGGTGGTGGAAACGGGCCTGAGAGAAATCAGGAAGAAGGACGAGGTGCATCTCCTGGTATTGGGCGAAAAGGGCTACCTGCAGCTTGAGGAAAAGGGCTACAAATTCGAGTTCCTGCCCGGCATCGGCACCGAGATGAATTTCGGACTGGCCGAGAAGGTCCGGGATTACATCTACGCCAGTTGCTGGAAGTATAAAATCGGCCGGGTGATAATCAGCTATCCCAGGTTTATTTCCTTTGCCCGGCAGGAGATAGCCGTTGACACCCTGATACCCTGCGGATATTTATTTAAGACGGATGAGACCGACGCGTCATCGCTTGCGCCTGAACGGGTTAATAAGGTTAATGCGCCCCGAAGCAGAACAAAATTCTTGTTCGAGCCGTCGCCCCAGAAGGTTTTGGATTATCTGCTCAAGACCTATCTGGCCTACAAGATTTATGATATCTTCTGGCAGGCCAAGCTGTCCGAATTCGCGGCCCGGAGCATGCATCTGGACGGCTCGATGCAGGAGTTGATTGAGATGAAAAAAGGCATCCAGCAGCAGTATTTCCGGAGCAAGCACGAGATTACGGACCGGACGATCAGGGATATTTTCGGCGGCCGGATGGCAACCCTGCGGAAATCAAGGGTATAATTTAATATATGAATACAGGAAAAGTTGTTGCGGTTCAGGGCCCGGTGGTGGACGTGAAGTTCCCGGAAAACGCGGCGCTTCCGGCCATCTATGAGCTGATGTTTACCGCCACTTATGACAATCGCCGGGTGCCGCTGGAGGTGGTGGAGCATCCGGGCGGCAATATCGCCCGTTGCATTGCCCTGGCCCAGACCCACGACCTGCAGAGGAATACGACGGTCGAAGCAACCGGCAAGCCCATCGAGACTCCGGTCGGGCCAGAGGTCTTCGGCCGGCTGATGAATGTCCTGGGCGAGCCGATTGATAACCGGGGCGAGATTAAGGCCCCGAAGCGCAAGCCGATACACGTCCCGCCGCATTTGTCCATCAAACTCAAGCGCCAGTCGCTGAAATACGAGATTATGGAGACCGGGATGAAGATGATTGACCTGCTGTTCCCGCTGGTCAAGGGTGGTAAAATCGGCCTGCTGGGCGGCGCCGGCGTGGGCAAGACTATCCTGGTGATGGAAATCATCCATAATATTGTCGGCAAGACCAAGGGTATTCCGATATTTACTGGCGTGGGTGAGCGTATCCGTGAAGGCAACGAGCTCTACTACGAGTTTAAGGAGCAAAGCCTGCTGGAGAAAGTCATTCTGGTATTCGGCCAGATGAACGAATCGCCCGGCGCCCGTTTTGAGGTGGCCCAGACCGGCGTGACCATTGCCGAGCATTTCCTGGAAGAGGGCAAGGACGTCCTGCTTTTCGTGGATAACGTATTCAGGTTCGTCCAGGCCGGTAGCGAACTTTCCACCCTGCTCGGGCGCACGCCGTCCGAGACCGGATACCAGCCAACCTTGCTGGCAGAGATGAGCGCATTCCAGGAGCGAATCCGTTCCACACAAGAGGGTTCCATCACGGCCGTAGAAGCCGTTTATATCCCGGCCGACGACCTGTCCGACCCGGCCGTGGTCTGCACCTTCGGCTACCTTAATTCCATTATCGTCCTTTCCAGAGAAAAGGTCCAGGCCGGTTTCTATCCGGCCATTGACCCGCTGATTTCGTCCTCGTTCTCGCTGGATCCGGATATCGTGGGAAATCGTCATTATAATATTGCCATGGAGGTGCTGAAAATATTAAATAAGTACGAAGAACTCAAACGTATCGTGGCGGTCATCGGGGTCGAGGAAATCTCCAAGGAAGACCGGCTGACCTACGAGCGGGCGCGCAAGATTCAGAATTTCCTGACCCAGCCGTTCTTCAGCGGCGAACTCTACACCGGCAAGAAAGGCGAATACGTGACGCTGGAAAAGACCCTGGAGGGGATTGAGAAAATAATTTCCGGCGAACTGGACAAGCGCTCGGTCGACAGTTTTTATATGATTGGAGCGGCGAAGTAATTAGCGCCACTAAGACACCAAGGCACTAAGGAATATGCTTAAATTGTTTAAGATATTATTTGGGATAAGCAAGTTCAGTTTACTTTGTTTAGCGCTTGCAACGATTGTTATAATTTCCGGCTCCGCTATTTTAATATGTGTTGCCATAACACTTGCATCAAACTATGTTTTACCTGTAGTTGGTGCTTTTGGGGCAATCTGGCTGGTTCTTTTAGGTCTCTTTATGGTATCTGCGCAAAGATTGATTCTACTGTTCATAAATGAGATTGAGGAGAAATCGCAAGCGTCGATGAAATCGGATAAGCCGGATAATAAAGAATAGGTTTTATTGTAGTAAGATACTACTTAACCGCTAAGGCGTTAAGAAGGAATTGGTCTTCTCCGTGTCTTTGTGCCTTAGTGGCAAGATTTAATGGAGGGTTTTATTTATATGGTCAAGAATGAAAACGTTCTGGGCGAACTGTTAGTCAAGAAGGGCATCATCACCAATAAGGCGTTGGGGGAGGCCCAAGAAGCCAAGCACGCCAATTACAACCGTCTGATTCAGACTATCGTCAATCTCAACCTGGCCAAAGAGGATGCGATTATCCGCGCCTTTTCCGAGGAATTGAATATGCCCATCATCCGGATGCGCGACACGAACGTGGAAGGCGCCGTGATTAAGAAGGTGCCGGTGCGTTTTGCGGCTTACTACCGTTTTATGCCCGTCAAGCTGGTCTCGCCGCCGCCTGATGCCAGCGGAAAAATCTACGAGACGCTGACCATCGCAGTGTCTTCTCCTTTGGATATCCGGATGCGAGACGAACTCCGGCTGCAAGTCGGCTGTGAAATACAGATGGTCCTGACCACGACGGATGAAATCCTGCAGGCCATCAAGAAATATTACGGCTTTGCGGCCGATACGGTGGAAAAGATGTCCAAATACGGGATGAATAACATCACCGAATCCCCCCTGGCCCAGGCCGACGAGCGGGTCGAGGACATCGAATCAGCCGAGAAGACCGAAGACGCCTCGGTTATCAAACTGGTCAACCAGATAATTCTGGAGGCTCACGCCAAGCGGGCCACGGATATCCACATCGAGCCCTACCGGGGCAAGATTAAACTGCGCTACCGGGTGGACGGCATCCTCTACAATATGAATATCCCGCCGGCCATGAAGAAATTTTTCCCGTCCATCCTGTCCCGTATCAAGATAATGTCTAATCTTAATATCGTGGAGCGGCGTATGCCTCAGGACGGACGCTGCGTAGTTAAGACCGAGAAAGAAACCTTTGATATGCGCGTCTCGGTCATCCCGACCCCCTGGGGCGAGAGCATTGTCATCCGCCTACTGCCCACCAAGATGCTCTACTCGCTGGCTGAACTGGGCCTGGAGCCGGAAGAGGTCAACGCCTTGGACGGCCTGCTGGAGAAGCCGCACGGGATTATCTTTGTCACCGGCCCGACCGGTTCGGGGAAAAGCACCACGCTTTATGCCTGCTTGCAGAAACTCAATACCCAGGATGTGAAGATTCTTACCCTGGAAGACCCGATAGAATACGAAATGGAAGGCATCACCCAGATACAGGTTATGCCGGATATCGGCCTGACCTTTGCCCGGGGCCTACGCAGTATGCTTAGGCATGACCCGGATATTATGATGGTCGGTGAGGTGCGCGACTTTGAGACGGCCGAGATTACCATCCGGATTGCCCTGACCGGACATTTGATATTCTCCACGCTCCACACCAACGACGCGGCCAGTTCCGTCACCCGGCTGGTGGATATGGGCGTTGAGCCGTATCTGGTGACTTCGTCAGTTGAGGCGTTTGTCGCCCAGCGCCTGGTCCGGACTATCTGCCCGCAATGCAAGATTGAGGATACGCTGGTTCCCTTTGAATTGCTCAGGAAGGAATTCAATCTGCCGGACAGCGTCACCCCGAAATCAGTGAAGATTTACAAGGGCAAAGGCTGCGATAACTGCAATTTCACCGGATTCCTGGGCCGGACGGCGATTTACGAGATTCTTCTTTTGAACGACAAGGTCAAGAGATTGATTCTGCAGAAAGCGCCGTCGGATGAGATAAAGATGGCGGCCTCGGAAAACGGCATGCGGACCCTGCGCCAGAGCGGCTGGGCAAAGATTAAGGCGGGCTTAAGCACCTTTGACGAAGTGACCAGAATTACGCCGTCTGACCCGCATGGCGTTACGGCCGGGCAAATAAAAAGCTCCGGCAGTTCGGTTCCGGGCCCTTTGCCGAAAAGCGCGCAATCCAAACCGACTACCCCTGAGTTCAAGTTAGCGGAAGAGATAAAAAGCCCGTCTCCCTACGGGATAAGTAAGGATAAGGATAAATTCCAAGCCACGAATGTTACGAGAGTTTTCAAGCGGGCGAATCTGCGGATTCCGGTGGAATACAAACTCTATAAGGCATCGATGAATGCGGCCCAGGAATTATCGTCCAAGCCGGTTAAGACCGTGGCGATTGCCATCTCGGCCAGCGGACTGCAATTTGAGGCGTCCGAATCCATTCCGGTCGGATCTTTGCTGGACTTGAAGATATTTCTACCTTCGATTCCTACTATTGACTGCATGGTCCGGGCGGTCCGGGTGGAGGTGGAGCACGAGCCGCAGAAACGGGCCGAGTTATCCGATGACAAATACTGGGTGAGTTGTTATTATCTGGATATTGAAAGCGCGGCCAAGGCAACTCTGGATAGTTATGTTCTCAAGAATATGGCTACAACTTCGTAAGGTTATTTTGATGGCCTGATGTTTTCTATGGCTTCAGCCGCAATCTTGCGGACCGCTTCTGACTGGTCACTGTCCGCCGCCTTCTGAAGAATCTCAAGTGTATCGGTATTTTTGAGCCGGCCCAGGGACCAGGCCGAGTTCTCACGCACAAAGGCGCTGGTGTCATTCCGGAGCAGTTCCATAAATAACCCCAATAAGTCCGTCTTGTTCTGACGGCCCAATATTCTTACGGCAAATGCCCGGACCCGTTCATTGGTGTCTTCCTTGGCTAATTTGGTCAGGAAAGGGATGGCTTCGTCGCCCGCGCTTCTGATCTGCGAGTCCAACTGGTTGATTTGAGTAATGTTCTTAGTCAAGACCGCCTTACGCCAGATATTGAATAGTCGCCCGGTTTGGCGCTCTTTTTCGGGTACTGTGTCATCCACCGGAAACGGGCCTTTTTCTTCAGGCGGTATCTCTGTTTTCTTGAGTGCTTCCGGTTTTAGAGGAGGCTGTTCATGGGTCTTGGGCGCCGGAATATTTTCTTTGCCCGGTGATTGAATGGGCAAGGTTGATTGAGGCGTCGTCGTAAGGTTGAGAATGAATAGCGCTGCGACCAGCGCCAGGACGACCGAGATTATGACGATTAATTTAATTCTGGTCATTAGATTCTTTTGAAATATTCTGTTTTTCCCCTCACCCTACCTTTTCTCTCAAGGGGAGAGGGTTTTAACATATCTTTTCATTATTGTTTTTTGTCCCAATGGGCCGGATGAAGAATAACACGGTAATCACCATGAGCCATAAGAGGCAGTTATAAAACCAGGGGGCATAGAATATATTAGGTGTTTTTATCTGCCAGAAGAGATAGAACGGATTGATGGCCGTCAGAACCCATAATGATTTTCCGGCAAACTCCAGAACCAAGTAATGCAGGATGGGTAGAACCCCGAACAATATAATGAATACGAGATAATACACGGTCAGTCGCCCGGGGAATTTCATGCACATCAACACCAGCGCTGTGGCAATAAGAATGAGCACCAGGTGGGAGCGCAACAAGACGCTGAATCCGGCGCAGCTGAAATACGAGGCCAGAATGGTCAGCGGCAGCGATAAAAGAATAAAGGCAGCCAGATGCCCGACCCCATTAGAAATAACCGTCCCGTTGGGACTATTTCTAACGGGGCAAGCATCCTTGGTTAAGACTAATGGAAGGAGGATGGACAGGAAGAAGAGTTTGGCCTGTTCCACGACCACTATCAGTTTATCCGCGGTGATGGCGGAGAATGGCGGGACCTGCCTGATGACCAGAATCATCAGGGCGAGCGCCAGCCAGAACCACAGGACCGGCATAAACAGATAACGGGACATAGGTTTAGCGATTATCGGATTTAATTCCTTGGTGTATAGCGGCCAGGCCGCCCAGCAGGGATTTATAGTTACATTCCGCAAAGCCGGATTCAAGTATAATCTCGGATAATTCATCCGCATCATAGAAGCGCGGGATGGTTTGGGACAGATAGGCATAGGCCGGCCGGGAGCCGGAGATGGCCGCCCCGATCGGACTGACAAAGGTCCTGACAAAGCCGTGGAGCAGATTCCGTAACAGGGGCAACCGGGGCTGGCTGGTTTCCAGGTTGATGAACCGGCCGCCGGGCCTTAAGACCCGGTGGAATTCCTTCAGGCAGCCAATCAGGTTCCGGCGCGAGACGTTGATGTTGCGGGTGGCAAACGAGATGGTCACTAAGTCAAAGGTGTTGTCCTTGAAAGGAAGCCGGAGGCTGTCCGCATTGGCGAAATCGGTTGATGAGCCGTTTTTGCTTTTGGCATAGCGCAACATCGGCAGGGTGAAATCAGATGCCATAATCAGGGTGTTGGAGTTATTATACTTAGAAAGATAGTGCGCCATCTCGCCCGTGCCGGTGCAGACGTCCAGCCACTTAGGTAATTCTGAATTATGAGTTATGAATGCTGAATTATCAGATGCTGCGAATTTAGCCGTGTAGCGCCGGATGGGCGTATCAAATCCCAGGGTCAGGATATGATTCGCCAATTCATAGGTGGCCGGGATGGATGAGAATATATTTTGTATGCCTTTATGCATAATGTATTGTAGGGAATTTCAAATCCATCCCCTCACCTATCCTCTCCCCATCGAGGAGAGGGAAGGGTGAGGGGGATTAATTTACAATTCCGCATCCTTCGGGGGCGAGACACGGATAGCCGCCAGTCCCTGGACCGGGCAGACCTTTTCACATAACCCGCAGCCGATGCACCGTTCCTTGACCACATAAGGATATTCCAGCCCGTCCTTGACATAGTGCTCGATGGCCTTTTCCGGCACCGGGCAGAATTCCTCGCAGGTCAGGCAGTGCTCCTTGTTGACATACGGGATGCAGCGGGTGGTGTCAAAATAGGCCCGGCCGATTTTCCATTCCTGCTTGTCCGCCAAATCCATGTCCGGGATAGCATGACTCGGGCAGACCTGGCCGCAGGCATTGCAGTAGTAGCGGCAGTTGCCGATGCGCGGGACCAGGACCGGCGAGAACATGGCATAGAGCCCGCTTTCGGCCAGCAGGGGTTGCAGTCCGTTGGTTGGGCAGGCCTTCATGCACTCGCCGCAGCGCTGGCACTTGGACAGGAATTCTCCCTCAGAGCGTGATACGCCGGGCGGGCGTAGGCGGGGCAGCGACTGGCCCAGCCGCAGGCCGAAACTGCGTTTTAACAGCGGGGCGGATAATACGGCCAGTCCCGAGGCAACGAGCAATCCCCGGCGGGATGGAAGAATAGAGATTCTTACGGATTTATCCTTGGAGAATCCGATAGAGATACCGGTCTTGGAACATTCCTTGACGCAGGAAAAACACTGGATGCATTCCTCGTCATTCAGGGAAAAATCGCTATTGAACACGCCGGTCTTGCAAGACGACTGGCAGCGCTGGCATTTGGTGCACAGGTGCCGGCCGGTACTCAGGTTTAGGATGCGCCATTTTGACAGCAGGGTCAACAAGGCGCCCAGCGGGCAGAGGTTCCGGCACCAGAAACGCGTCTGATAAAAAGTCAGCAGAAGAATTACCGTCAGAATCAGGAAGAAGATTATCGAGTTATGGAACAGGATGCTATGGGTATCCAGTATGCCGATATCGTTTAGCGGGCTGATGAATGACTTCAACCCAACTTTATTGAATAAGCCTTTTAGGATATAGTCCACGGCGGGGTATAAACTCAGGGCGAACGATTTAAAGGCGATGGTAATCGGGTCCAGCCAGCCGGCGATATTAGCTCCGAATATGGCGGCAATGATTATGGTCAGGAGAACGAAATATTTTACCCGGCGCAGCGGTGGTAAGATTGGCTGGATATCTGGTTTCCGGGGTTTCTTGAGGCGGTGGAACAGGTCCATGGTGGTGCCCAGCGGACAGGCCCAGCCGCAGAAGACCCGGCCCAGGAAGATGCTGGCAATGATGATTAGGCCTGAGGCCAGGAAGGCCAGCTGTAAGGTCCGGCTGGCGATGATGGTGGTGATAACCAGGAGCGGGTTGGAGATGAAAAAGAGATTGGCCGGTATAACGTTCTTGGCCGGTTCGGGATAGAGCATCAGGAATAAAAACAACGCCAGAAAGAGTAACTGAACAATGCGTCGCAAGTAAATCATATCTTCTTTTCAATAATATCTATTTTAGACAGGTCCATCTCGCCCAGGCCGGAGTCATAGGCGGCTTTGACGCAACTGATGTTCTTGCCTTCCAGCGAGAATGGTTTAAGGGTGCAGGCGTAACTATCCGCCGCTACAATATCGGTTGAGGCAATGACCTTGCCGACAAAGGCCACATCCTTGGGATTTCCGCCGGTCGGTCCGTTACGAACCAGCACCCGGTAGGCGTCAATGATAGTCAGGTGCGGCTTGATGACCGATAGGATATCAGCCATTTTTTGTCCCAGCAGGTGGTGCAGTTCATTTCGTTTTCCGCCGGTTATGCCCATCAGGTTCTTGATACCGAGCGTCAATTTGGCCAGGCCGTGGTGTTTGGCAATCGGGATATTAATGAAGGTGTCGCATTCCAGGACGTCCTTGGCAATCAGAATAGATTTTAATTCCTTGCCGTCAGGTATTTTTACCTCTTTGTATTCCTTGTGGTCATCGGTTAAATGCACAAACTCAACACCGCTTTTGTTAAAGGCATTCTCAAAACCGCAGATTTGGAAGCATTTTTTGGGATTATTGCAGGCGCGCTCAACCACCTTGACCTTCTTAGCGCCGGCCTTGAAACATTCACGGGCTATCGCCAAAACCACCTCAGGATTGGTCGTGGCGGCCAGTTCCATTGGTTTCTCCCATGCGATATTGGGCTTCAGGACCACGACCGAATCCTTCCTGACGAACTTGCTGATTCCGCCCAGGATAGCCAGGGCCTCGATGGTTATCTCGGCCGGTTTCTTGCCTTCGACCACAGCCAGCACCAGTTTGGAGTCGGGTTTTTTCTCATCCGGTTTTTTATCCTCAGGCTTGTCCTGGCCGTGGATAGGCAGATAACCCGAGGCAACTGCCCCGATACCCAGGATGGAAAGAGATTGCAGAAATTGGCGGCGGTTAATGTCTTTCATGATAAATCCTCCTTGTTGGCTAAACTTATTCATTCTATTTACCAAATTAGCCATATTATGTCAATCAACTCTTGACAAATAAGCGGAGTGATGTCTTATATAGTGTTATGTTAAAACATCTGGTAGCTTTATTGGTTGTCCTGATGGCGGCGATTAATGCCGAGGCGCAGCAATTTCCCGCAAACGTTCCGGTTAGTCCGACCCAATCCGCTTTGGTCTATGTGGTGCCGATCAAGGGCGAGATAATGGACCGCGGGTTGGCTTACTTTGTCCGCCATGCGGTGGAGCAGGCCAAGGAAGAGAAAGCGGCGTTGATAATATTTGAAATAGACACGCCGGGCGGGGCAGTCGGCGGCGGCGAGGAATATACTATCGGCATCTGCAATTCCATAGACCGGGCGGTGCCCATTACCACTGTGGCTTATGTCACGCACTGGGCCTGGTCGGCCGGTTCGCTCATCTCCATCTCGGCTGATAAGATTGTGATGAAACAGGTGGCTAGTATTGGTTCGGCCGAGGTTATCGCCGGAAGTGGTGATGAGAAAGAATCTATTCATCAGGAAAAATACACCTCGGCCATCAGGACTGAATTCAAGGCCCGGGCTGAGAAAAAGGGCTATTCGGCTAATCTGGCGATGGCTATGGTGGATAAGGATTTAGAGGTGCATGAAGTTATGGTAGATGGCGCGCGGCAATTCCTGACGCCCCAGGAAATCCAGGAGACCAGGAATAAAGGCAAGTTAGTGGAGGAAATTAAATTGGTTATTGCCAAAGGAAAATTACTGAATCTCTCGGCGAAAGACGCCCTGAAGTACGGGTTGGCAACCGCCATTAAGGAAGAGCGTTCCGAAATTCCGCCGTTGGTCGGCATCAGCAATTTTACATTCAAGGAGGTTACGCCCACCTGGTCCGAACATCTGGTAATGTATATCACCTCGCCGATAGTTTCGGGTATTTTGCTACTGGCCGGATTTCTAGCGGCTTATATGGCTTATCAAACTCCCGGCACCGGACTCATGGAAGCTATTGCCGTTGTTTGTTTCGCTCTGGTTTTCTTTGGATACCATCTAATAGGCTTGGCGGAGGTTACCGAGGTGCTGCTGTTTATTTTAGGTATGGGATTAGTAGCCGTGGAGATTTTCCTGTTGCCCGGTTTCGGCGTATTCGTTATTAGCGGCGTTATTTTGATTATAGTAAGTTTAATAATGTCCATGCAGGGATTTGTCATCCCGGATATAAAAGGCGCACCGTGGCAATTAGTTACCCTGAAAAGGAATTTTATTGTGGTCGGCTTCGCCTTTAGTTTATCAGTGATTATTTTTATTATAATTGCGCGTTACCTTTCGTCGGTTCCATTCTTTAACCATCTGATTCTTTCAGCTGACGTGAAAACCTCTGCCGGATTCAGCAGCGTGGCCATGGACGCCGCGCCTCTGCTGGGCAAAAAAGGCGTTGTCTTTACGGCCCTCAGGCCGGTGGGCAAGATAGCTATGCTTGATGGCAAGGGCAATCAGACCGGGGAAAATATCGAGGTGGTAACCGAAGGCGATTTTATCAATAAAGGCGAAACGGTGGTGGTCATAAATATTGACGGCAGCCGAATCGTAGTGGAGAAAACCAAGGCATGAGTATCGAGATAGTCATCACCATATATTTTGCGGCCCTGGCCATACTGGTTCTGGAGGTTTTTATTCCTTCAGGCGGAGTACTGGCGGTTTTAGGCGGGCTCGGGCTTGCGGTTAGTATATTTTACGGATTCCAGGAAAGCACACTTTTGGGGGTTGGGCAGATTCTGGTTTCCATCATCGCAATTCCCCTGTTGTTCTATTACGGACTCAAGAAGATGACCTTGGACAAGAAGTTGGATACCGAAGAGGGCTTTCATTCAGATAAAAGCGGGATGGATTATCTTATTAATAAAGAAGGTATGACTTTGACTACCTTGAGACCTTCAGGTACTATTATTATTGATGGCAAGCGATACGATGTGGTGACCGAAGGCGAGATGATTGACAAAAGCACGCCGGTAAAAGTGGCCAAGATAGAAGGCGCGCGGATAATTGTCAGGACAGTTCTGAAATAAATGCCTGGGCAAAAGCCGCTCAAAAGTTTCCTATTGCAGATAAAATTCCCCTGTTCCCCATTTATCAGGGGGATTAAGGGAGATTTAAGGAGGCGTGTTTCTAAAACAACCGCATTATAAAGCTTTTGACCTGATTGAATATTCCGCGTGCCTGAAGTTTAGCCACCTCAGAACCGTTAATCCATCTGCCCTGGCAGATCATACAGGCCGAGATCTTTACGTCAGGCAATTCCAGGCCTCTGATTACCGACATATTGGTAAAGCAAGCCGGACATTTGGCGGTGGTCATGGTTTCCTGTGGGGTGGCCGACTGGGGCAGATTGAATCTAATTTTGTCGCCGACCGCCTTTTCCATTTCGTTGATATTAAACCAGATGCCGCCGCACTTCTCGCACTGTCGGTAGCGGGTATTCTTGGTGACGGTCTCGTAGAGTTTCTGGTCCTGGCAGTGCGGGCAAGTAAAATAGGCTACGGCCAAATCCATTTCGGCGCCGGGTGTCTGTGCTTCCTGAACCGCTTCTTCCGTTGAGAGAGTCGAGATATTCTTATTCATACTACCGCTCCTGTACCCTTCCAAGTCAAGGGTCACGTAATCAAAACCTAAGTCCTGGAGTTTGGTAACAATCGGCTCTCTCTGGCTGATGAGATTAGTTAACTGCGAGACCTCAACCTCAATCCGGGCCATATTCTGATGAGACCGCACCCGGCAGACCCTGAAGCCCAGTTTATGCAGCAGTTCTTCTGCCTCTTCCACCCTTTTCAGTTTGTCAACCGTGATTTCCTCGCCATAAGGGAATCTTGAGGCAAGGCAGGCATAAGCAGGTTTGTCCCAGCTTGGGACATTGAGTAACTGGGAAAGTTCTCGAACCTCCTTTTTGTTCAAACCGGCTTCTGCCAGCGGCGAGCGGACCTTCAATTCGCACGCCGCTTGTCGTCCGGGTCGATAATCTCCTTCATCAGAGAGAGTCGTTCCATCCAGAACATCTGGAACGTCTTCTTTATCGGCAATCTCCCGTAATTTCTTGAATAATTCTTGTTTGCAATAATAACACCGGTTTACGGGATTGCGGGAAAACTCCTCTGATGACAGTTCCGAGGTGTGGATAATGCGGTGGTTTAATCCCATCTGGCGGGCGAAGGCAACGGCTTCTTCGTACTCTTTTTGGGGATAGGTTTCGGAAACGGCCGTGACGGCAATACTCTTATTTTTCAGGATGGCATTGCAGGCAAAGGCCAGGAAGGTGCTGTCCACGCCGCCGGAGTAGGCCACCACAGCCGAGGGCATCCGGCGGATGATATCCTGGAGCTTTTGGTACTTTTGTTGCAACTCTTTTTCCATCAGGAATTGTTTCTCTTCGGAGGAGGCGCGTCTTTATGCTTGCTGAAAAGTGACATGGTTTCTTTTCTTTCTTTACGACCGGTGCGAACCACATAAAAGAAAATAAACATCAGGATTGCCCCTAAAACAACCGCGATCAGCCACTGGAATTTTCGGGCGGCTTCAGGCGGCGGATGGACCACTTTGGTTATCTTCCGTCCGATGATAAACGGCGCGGAATTATGGGTCTTGCCGCTTCGGCCTTTGGCCCGGGCATCCAATTCATATAGCGCTATTTTCAGGAATGCCCCTTCCACCTCCACCTCATCAGCCAGAGAACGGTCTTCCGCCAGGTTCTTCAACGGCTCATTGGGCTTGTCAATAAGATGGAAGAAATAAAATTCATCGGTGGATGGGTTGCCGATCATCCCCGAATAGTAAACGTCCACGCCGGCGGTATTGGTCCGCAATGTGTAAGGATTCAGAAATAAAAGGACTCCTTTACAATAGATGAGTTCTCCGCGGTATTTTTCTGGCGTCTTCATCAGGTTTTCAAAGGTGATTTCCGGCCTTATTTTTGCGGAAATCTTATCCGGATTAAGGCGGCTGATGTATTTAAGAAGCACGTTATACGGGGCGTCCTGTTCTATCGGCGTGCGGTCATTGACATTATCCAATTGCCCTTCAAACATTTTTATTATTACTGGCGGAGTGCCTGTAACCGGGGTCGGAGTAGTCGGGGAAATAGCCGTTGGTTCCGGCGGTAAGGTTTCTTTTGGTTGCGGAGACTGGGTAGCATTCTGACCGAAGACATATAACGGCAGTATTAGTAATGCCGACAAACCGATAATGTTAAGCAATCTCATAATTTTAAGACGGCAACTGGTTACGGATAATAAACCTGAATATTTTATCGGTGTCTTTAGTGGTGATTTCCTTAAACTTTAATCCCATTGTGCAGATATGGGCGTTCTCGTCAACGGTTTCAATCCAGGCGGCCCGGGTTAGGATTTTTATCGGCTCTTCTTCATTCGGCAGCGAGAAGTTAATCCCGATAACCATTCTCTGCATCAGGAGTTCAGGCACCCAGCGTGGGTCAGGGATGGGACCAGAAATCATAATACCGCCGCCGCTGATATTAGTAACCTTACCTTGGTAGATTTTGTCAAGGTTTGGGTCAGAGATACTGGAGCCCAAGAATTTATAGCGGACCACCAGTTCGCTTCTGATACGGACATATTCCCTGCGGTCAGAATCAAATAAACTTCCCATAATTATAATCTCCTTTTACTGCCCGTGCGATACGTAGTGAGTTTGCGGACAGTTAGACCCCGATGAATATCGGGGTATGCAATAATTCTTACTTCGCTGGCGTAACTAACCGGCTCTAAACGGAGAGGCTGGGATTTGAACCCAGGGTAAGGGAAAACCCCCTACAACGGCTTAGCAAGCCGCCGCCATCAACCACTCGGCCACCTCTCCTTAGAAGTTAGTTAGGACTCAGCTACTTACTAATTCTTATCTCAGCAGTTTTTGCCGGGATTAGTCAGTCACATTGTGTGACATCTAACTATATTTGTTAATTTATTTACCAATAATTAGCCAGCCTGTCAAGAAACTCCCGGACCAAAATAAAGGGTGTTATTTTGTGCTCGGTAATAATTAGAATGCTAAATTGTTTGATATTTCCGTTCCTTAATTATATTATTAGAATATGCCCGAACAGATAAGATTCTCGTTTAATAATCTAATCTCGGCTTTATCACTTTCTCTTGATTTACTCACTACTGAGACTATTAATCATCACCGCCGGGTTACCCTTATTGCCACCCAATTGGCTAAAAACCTGAGATTAAGCGAGGAAGAATACACAAAAGCCTTTTACGCATCACAACTCCACGATGTTGGCGTGATTTCTTCCAATGATAAACTTAATATAATGAAGTTTGACTATGTGGACAGCCAGCCGCATTGCGAGCGTGGCAGTTCGGTTTTACAGGAATCGGCGCTTCTCCGGGATTTATCTTTTATCATAAGGCATCACCACGATCGCTGGCTCGGCCCCAATAAATCAGGGTTAATTAAAGACAGCATCCCGCTACTGAGTCAGGTTATTTATCTGGCTGACCGTCTATCGGTCCTTATCTCAAACAGCAAGTACGTCCTAGAGCAAAAATCAGGCATCATTAACAAGATTAAAAGCTTCAGCGGGACATTTTTTAATCCTGATTTAGTCTTGGCATTAAATCGGGTATCACGCCACGACGGGTTTTGGCTTGACCTGACCAGTGGAATGATAGAACACCAGCTTATTTATTTTACGCCACCGAAAAAGAGCGAGGTGACATTGGAACAGGCAATAGATATCGCCCGCATTTTTGAGATTATTGTTGATAACAAGAGTCATTATACGCACACCCATTCTCAGGGCGTGAGGAAATTAGCCCTGCGGCTGGCCAAGGAATTGGGGTTCAATGACGATGGTTTGAAAAAGATAGAAATCGCTGCCTCATTGCACGATCTGGGCAAGCTGGCCGTGGCTGACGAAATATTGGAAAAACCCGCATCTCTGACCCCGACTGAATACAGCATGATAAAAAAGCATTCTTATTATACATATAATATTCTGCGGTTGATAGGGGGGTTTGACGAGATTACCAAATGGTCGGCCTTGCATCACGAGCGGCTTGACAGCAGCGGATATCCTTTCAGCCACGACCGGGATACCTTGCCTCTGGGTGCCCGGATTATTGCTGTGGCCGACGTCTTTACCGCGCTAACTGAAGACCGACCATACCGGCGCAAGTTGCCGGCCGACCAAGCCGTCAGGTTAATGGAACAGCAGGTCAAACAAAGCATCCTGGACGGGAATATCGTTGAAGTCCTCAAAAAAATCATATCATAAAAATCGTCGCTAACCGCATCTTAATCGCAGCCTCATTTAGAAATGTTGACATAGTTTTAATATTTAGTATAACTATGCACACTAAAAATATGTTTGCCTGTTTTAAAGTAGGTAACATTTGGTGGGTGTAGCTCAAATGGTTAGAGCGTCAGACTGTGGCTCTGAAGGTTGCGGGTTCGATCCCCGTCACTCACCCCACATTTGAAGCTTGCGAGAGAAAGATGCTATGAAGTTACAACATGATTGCAATAACCAGGTGTCTGAAAAAGAGATTGCCCGGCTGGTCCGTAAAAATGGAACACCGCTATTTATTATTAAGCGGTCCGGTTTATGCGCCAGTTTGAAAAGGTTTAAGACGCTACTGCCTCGGGTTGAGCCGTTTTATGCGGTTAAGGCCAATTCGCACCCCGAGATTCTTAAGGTCTTTGCCCGCAAGGGCGCCTCGTTTGACGTGGCCTCCCAGGGCGAAATGGAGTCGCTTTTTAAACTGGGCGTGCCGGCCAACCGGATGCTCTTTGCTAATACCATGAAACGGGCCGAGACATTGAAGTTCGTTAAGAAAAATGGTATTAATCTGATGACCTTTGATTCGGAATACGAGCTGTATAAAATAAGCGAAGTGGCGCCAGGATCCAAAGTCATGGTTCGGGTCAAGGTGTCCAATGTCGGTTCGATCGTAGAGCTTTCCGTAAAATTCGGGGTTGAACCGTCTGATGCGATTGCGTTGTTAATCAAGGCCCATAAATTGGGTTTAAAACCGGTGGGTGTGAGTTTCCATGTAGGTTCCCAATGCCTTAAGGTGGAAAACTACATCGAGGCCCTGGAAATGGCTTCCATTATTTTCCGCGACGCCAAGCTCAAGCAGCTGCCTCTTCAAATGCTCGATATCGGCGGCGGATTCCCCATCAGTCATTTTGATTTCGAGAGCGATTACTTCGCCGAGATGGCGCCGACGATCAACAAAGAGATTAACCGGCTCTTTGATCCGTCGGTCCGGATTATCGCCGAACCGGGCCGGGCTCTGGTTGGTTCGGCTTGCACCCTGGCCATGAAGATTATCGGCAAGTCCATTCGCTTTAACAAGCACTGGTATTATCTGGACGACGGCATTTACGGCTCGCTTTCCGGATTGCTTTACGATCATTGCAAATACCAGTACCGGGCGCTGAAGAAGGGCAAGCCCCAGATATCCACCCTGGCCGGGCCGACCTGCGACGGGCTGGATGTGATTTCCAATACCGAGGAAATGCCGGAATTGGAGATAGGCGATATTATTTATACACCGAATATCGGAGCATATAGTATTGCCAGCGCCACGGATTTCAACAGTATTCCCAGGGCCAGGGTCGTGGCCATTGATTAGTAATTTATAGGTTTTTCTAAATAAGGAAAGGAGACCATAATGAAACGAGACCATCGCATGCGAGAGGACTTGTCCGATATGCCGGACTGGCTAAAGAAAAAACACTGCCCGCATAAAGCCAAATATTTATCAGGCAAGAAAATCTGTCCTCCTCCGATTACTGGAAAAGAAACTCTGGTTACTTTAATTGACGAATCATTTTTGGCCTATAATTCAGCCCGACTCAAAGAGGGTTGCCGTTTGTTTACCGAGAAGATGTTGGGTAAGGATGTAACCGTGGGTATGAGTTTGGCCGGCGCTCTGACCCCGGCCGGTCTGGGTTCGGCCGCCATCGTGCCGTTAATCAATGCCGGGTTTGTTGATTGGATTGTCGGGACAGGAGCCAATATGTATCACGATATGCATTTTGCCTTTAACGTCCATCCTCGGGTCGGGACCCATTTGGCCGATGATGCGGACCTGAGGCGCAATGACGTGGTGCGTATTTATGATATCTTCCTGAGTTATTCTGATTCGCTCATGGGTACGGACGAAATCCTGCGCAATATCCTCCGGAGCCAGGACTTCCAGAAGGAAATGGGCACCGGTGAATTTTACTATTTACTTGGTCGATATATGAATGAATGGGAGGGGAAGACCAAACAGAAAAATGTTTCAGTGCTGGCCGCGGCCTACCGGGCCGGCGTGCCGGTCTACACCTCATCGCCGGGCGACTCAACCATTGGTATGAATATCGCCGGGGTGGAACTGGAAGGCAACAAGCTGCGTATCAATCCGTCCATGGATGTCAATGAAACCACGGCTATTGTGCTGGAAGCCAAGCGTTCAGGTGGAAAGTCTGGGGTATTATTAATCGGCGGGGGCAGCCCCAAGAACTTTATGCTCCAGACCGAGCCACAGATTCAGGAGGTGCTCAGGATAAAAGAAGTCGGGCACGACTTTTTCTTCCAGATAACCGACGCCCGGCCGGATACCGGCGGCCTTTCCGGCGCCACGCCGCACGAGGCGGTCAGCTGGGGTAAGATTGACCCGGATATGCTGCCTGATGCCTTGGTCTGTTATTTGGATGCCACCGTGGCGTTGCCGTTATTGGTTCATTATGCACTGGCCCGGCATAAAAAGCGGCCGTTAAAAAGATTGTATTTCAGACGTCAGGAATACCTGGAAAAATTGGTTCGGGAATACTTTGCGCATAATAAGTAGGTTTGATATAATCGGTGAATGTTATACGCCCGTAGCTCAGCTGGTAGAGCAGCTGATTCTTAATCAGCGGGTCGCCCGTTCGATTCGGGCCGGGCGTACTTTCAAATACAGAATAGAGATGAAAGCGGAAAGATGATAGGCGGATAATCTTTCATCTGTTTTCTCCCATCTTTTATCTCTTCATAAATGTCCCCGTAGCTCAGCTGGATAGAGCAACTGATTTCTAATCAGTAGGTCGTGTGTTCGAATCACACCGGGGATATTTTACTTAAATTTATTAAGCGGTATTTGATATGCATTGGCTAGGCCGATGCGATTAGGCAAGATTTCTGTAATCTTACCTGCTATAATCTTTTTATCCTGCTCTAAGAATTTTGCTATTCGTGAAAGCTTGATTGGCTCTCTTGGCCGAACAGGTAATCTATACGCATTCAGTATGGTTTCTTGCTGTCCGATAAAATCTTTTCCGATTAACCCCATCCGGCAGGCGATGCGGGCTGCGGTCATCATTCCAATCGCGACTGCTTCGCCGTGCTTGTAATTCCGGTATTGGCCCAGGGATTCCAGGATATGTCCGATGGTATGCCCGTAATTCAGCAGAATTCTTTTGTCCTTGGTGTCATATTCATCTTGTTCTACTAGGGCTTTCTTGACCATTATGGCGCGCATAATTATAGTTTCTAATATCGCCGGATTCATATTTATTATCTGCTGCTGATTGTCTAACAGCAACCTGAACAGTTGGGCGTCTTTTATGACAGCCACCTTAATCACCTCAGCCATTCCGTTTGAGAATTCCCGTCTGGGCAGGGTTTTGATGGTCAGCGGGTCAATCAGCACTGCCGATGGCTGGTAAAACATCCCAATAAGGTTCTTGCCCAATGGATGGTTGACTCCGGTCTTTCCGCCGATACTGGAATCCACCTGGGCCAATAGCGAGGTTGGTATCTGAATAAGTTTTATTCCACGCTTGTACGTCCCGGCCACGAAACCGGCAATATCGCCGACTACTCCGCCGCCTAAGGCGATTATTGCATCAGAACGTTCTATTTTATTCTGTATGAGAAAATTGTAAATCCGGTTAACCGTAGCCAATGATTTTTGTTTCTCTCCGGCCGGAATTACATAATAAAGGCATTTCAGCCCGGATTTTCCGAGTGAGGAAACAACTTTGTTTAGATACAGGGTCGCCACGTTTCGGTCCGTAATGATGACAAATCTACGGGCGTGGAGTGTAGCGTTCCGCTTTGAGCGGGATAAATTCCGAGCGCTAATCGTTCCGATCTTATCAAGCAATCCGTTTTGGATTATTATCGGATAACCCCGGGCACCCAAATTGATTCTAATAATAGACATATTATCTGTGGTTTCTTTTCCCTTGACGATTTATATTTAGCAATTATACTACCCCTATGTCAAAGATTCCGGCTGATATAAAATTCAGGGCTGACGCCCTGCGCCAGCAACTTAATTTCCACAACTACCGCTATTATGTCCTGGATTCGCCGGAGATAAGCGATATTGAATACGATCGCTTGCTCAGGGAATTGACCGGCATGGAAAAGCAATACCCTGAGTTAGTCACGTCCGATTCACCCACCCAGCGGGTTGGCGCGCCGGTCCAGGACACCTTCAAGACCATCGAACATTCCCAGATGATGCTCAGTTTGGAAAACGCCATGGATGAAGCAGAAATTCGGGAATGGTATGAACGCCTGGGCCTGATGGCTGAACTGGCCTGCGAGCCCAAGATTGATGGCACAGCCGTGGAACTGGTCTATAAAGACGGTATATTTGTCTCCGGTTCAACCAGAGGCGACGGCAAGACCGGGGAGGATATCACACTCAACATCAAAACCATCAAGAGTGTTCCCTTGCGGTTGATGGGCGACAGAATCCCGGAATATTTGGAGGTCCGGGGCGAGGTCTTCCTGCCCAAAGAGCCGTTTAACAAATTCAACCGCCAGCGCATCGAGGCCGGCGAAGAACCATTTGCCAATCCGCGCAATGCCGCGGCCGGAAGTTTGCGTCAACTGGACAGCCAGGTCACGGCCCTGCGGCCTTTGGACATCCTGATTCACGGCTCCGGCCAAATCAAGGGTATTGCCTTCAAGACCCATTCCGAGGCAATGGAGTATTTCACCAAACTTGGCTTAAAGGCCGTTAAACCGGTGTTGGTCTCCTCATTATCCGGCGCGGAAAAATATTTCTTCGAGATGGCCCTCAAGCGCGATGATCTGCCATTTGAGATTGACGGTATCGTAGTCAAGGTGGATGATTTGCGGGTCCGGGAGCAGTTGGGCCTACGGGCCCGAAGTCCGCGCTGGGCTATTGCCTATAAATTCCCGGCCCAGGAAGCCACTACCCAGTTACGGGAAATAGTGGTCCAGGTCGGCCGGACCGGCACGCTGACGCCGGTGGCTAATCTCAAGCCGGTCAGTATCGGCGGGGTTGAGGTCTCGCGTGCCACACTGCACAATGCCGGGGAAATCGCCCGGCTGGATTTGATGATAGGCGATTGGGTGATTCTCAAGAGGGCTGGCGACGTTATCCCGAAGATTATCAAGCCTATCCTTTCCCGCCGGACCGGTAAGGAAGAACCATTCATTATGCCCGTCAAATGTCCGGTCTGCGACAGTAAGGTCATCCAGGAGGAAGGCGAGGTGGCGTATCGTTGTCCCAATATCTCCTGTCCGGCTCAGGTCAAGGCTGGTATCGGTCACTTTGCCCAGCGTGAGGCCATGAATATTGAGGGCTTGGGCGACCGGCTGATTGAACAACTCATTGACAAGGACATCATCAAGGATGCGGCTGACCTCTATACTTTGGAAAAGAAAGACATATTGAAACTTGAACGGATGGGTGACAAACTCGCCGCAAATATATTGGATGCGATTGGCCGTTCCAAGAAGACCACCCTGGTCCGGCTGATTTATGGACTGGGCATCCGGCATGTTGGCGAGGCCATAGCCAAGACCCTGGCTGATAATTACAGGAACATAGACGAATTTATGGAGGCGGACGAAGTGGCCTTGCAGGAGATAGAGGAAATCGGGCCCATCGTAGCGCAGAGCATCAGGCAATTCTTTGACAATCCCAATAACCAGCGGTTGATTTGCAAACTAAAAGAGGCCGGCATTAATCCGCAGGGCGCGGCAAAGAAAAAAAGCGGGAAGTTAGAAGGCAAGGTATTTGTCTTTACCGGTGAGATGGTCAAGTTCAGCCGTCCAGAGGCAAAGCAGATAGTGGAAGACCAGGGCGCCAAGACCTCAGAAAGCGTCAGCAAGAAAGTGGATTATCTGGTAGTCGGCGCCAATCCCGGTTCTAAGTATCAGCAGGCCCAGAAACTGGGCATTAAGATTATTAATGAAGAGGAATTCCTGACTATAATTCGCTGATATAATAGTGCTTTACTGACAATCCTAAACGATTTTCCGACACACCGTATTCTTTTATAAACCGATACGGTCTCTGTTGATAACTATTTGCACACCTTATATACTGTATGTTTTAGTAAGTTTACAAGAGATAGCGCCTGTCTTGATTAGAAATGCCGTTTGTTTGTTAATCAGATGCCGGTCCTTCATCAATCAGATGCCATTTCTTTGCCTATCAAATGCCATCCCTTATATACTGTATGTTTTAGTAAGTTTACAAGGGATGGTGTCTGTTTACCAGACTGATGCCGGTTCTTTATCAATCAGATGCCATTTCTGAGGAGCAGAATGGGAATGTAAGTTGATAAGGGGGGTGGGGGGACTCCCCCCTGCACTATTTTATAGTAGGAAGGGGGCAAAATGGACAGGCATGGCGTGGAGTTTATCCCGCCTCGGCGGGAGCGCTAGTGGTGAAAGGGGCTATACCCCTCTTTGCAGCCGTTTCCACAACATCTGGTCCAGTTCGGCAATGCCCTGCATCCGGCTGACGGTCTTGTTGATGTCGTATTCCACCCGGTAGTGCGTGACATTAAGAAGGGTAGGAGACAGATCTTAAACTTTCCAAAATTCTTTATTTTATTCCAGCTAAATCAGCGTTGATAGTTATTTCGCAATGAGCGCCTTTGGTCCGCTTGCCCAGGTCAATCATTATCAGATTATCAAGCGCCAGGATTTTGAGTCCTTCCGGCACTGATTTAACCTGCGGATTACGGATGAGTTCAGGCAGGAATGCAGCGGCCGGCTGGCCTTCATAATCCTTATTGAAATCTATGGTGAAGGTAATCGTAACCTGCTTGTCCTTTTTGTCGAACTTGAGCGATTGATTATAAGGCGGCTCAATCTCGGGGCTGAGCCGGGCTTCCCATGCCGGGTCGCCGTAGAGAACTGTGCTCCGGCAGCATCGGTCAGAATCACCCTTGAAAACTATGGCCGCCCGGTTGAGATAGATTGATTCGGAGAATGTAAAACGCCCCTGGAGCGCCATAAAATATTCGGTAATATTAAATGAACGGCAGGAGCCGTCTGAAAACTGCCAGAGGGTGTGGCCGTAAAATTGGTTTGCTCCGCTATGCAGCCACGCCAACGCCATGCAATCCATATTCGCCGAGATATGGGCTATCAGGCAATTGCCTGGTGCATAATATATCTTGGAGTTGGTGGTGATAATTGGGTATTCATTGTTAGTCAGGTCCCGGCCGAACAATTTGCCTTTCTCCGGGAATAAGCGGCCATTCGGGTAACTATAACCGATTTGCCAGTCGCGCTCGGTGGCATGCCCGCTGGTGGACATGATTTGGTATTTATTGGTGTTAAGCGCATCCACGAAAGATTTGGTGGTGTCGTCGGGCCCCGGCTGTCTTTCCGGCGGTTTGCCGGCCTTCTTGACAAACATGGCATTCTTCTCGCCTTCGGAGAAAGCCAGCCCTTCGTTAAAATATTCCAGCCAGCCGCTGCCAACGCCGCTTAAGCCGTTTTTAATCACCAGTTTATCAGCCCGGGCCATGCGCAGGCAGTCTTCGTAATCATATCCGGTAATGATGCCCCAGAGCGCGTCTTCATACGGGTCCTCGTCTATGGTGCACATCATCTGTTTTGCCCGGGTGATGAAAGGAAAGGTGACTTCGGCCGGCGGAGCGATAAAAGCCACGTATTTGGGCGCATAGTTGACCAGCTCTTTCATTATTGCGGCCGGGTCAATGCCATCGTAAATAAATGCTTTGGCCTTGTATTTTTTGGTAAAGGCGTCAACTACCTGGGCCCAATCAGTATCGGCATTGGTAGATTTACCGACGATAATGGCATAGGCGAGTTTTGCCCGCTCCGTTGGATATGTCGGGCGTGGATAGGAATCCTTATCCATAAATTTTATTATTTGCTGATAACGCACCTCGGTGCGGATATTTTCAAAAGCCGATTCGGCTTTTATCCGGTTAAAATCATTCCAGCCCAAGCCGATGCATTTCTCCAGATAATCCAGGGCCACGGTTTTCCGGCGCAGGGCTGAATTAACCTGGGCCGCGGTAAAATAAATATCCGGATTGGTCGGGACGATTGCCAGAATTTCATCGAGCGCCGTGGCGGCTAATTCATACTCTTTATCCTGCAAAAATGTATTAACTAGCTGTTCCAGTTTATTAAGCCGTTCCGCTTGGTTGGATTCCCGGCTATACAGCGCCGAGCTGATTATCAGGATGAATATCAAGGTGGAGCACACTATCTTTCGCATCTTATCGGCCTTCCATCAACTTTTTAAATCTCTCCTCGTTACGAATGTTATCCAGGTCAGTATCTTTTTTGATATGCGTGAAATCATTCCAGCCGGCGCTGATGGCTTTTGCCAGGTAATCTAGCGCCTCACTTTTTTCTTCCAGCAATGAACAAACGCACGCCATATTATACAGCACATTCGGGTGAGCGGGATAGATTCCGGTCATCTTTAGGAATATTGTTTTCGCCTCTTTGAGCTTGCCGGATTCCAGCAATTGAACCGCCTGCTGGCTTAATAAGAGGATTTCATCACCCGGGTCAGGCGGGGTTGTTTTCATTGAGCCGTCCGGCTGAACACTTATTACCTGCGAGCAATATGCCGGCGTATCATTATTCCAGGTCATCAGGCGATAGCGGACCTCGCAGCCGACCTTTGGGAAAGTTACTTGGCCGTCCGGAGTTGACCGCGCGCCGGCTACCGGTTTCCACACGCCGGAATTTTGGATGGCCAGCCAGATAAGCGTATCGGCCGGCACATCAGCCCATTTCAGGTCAATGACGTTATTATAGCGTTCGGTCATATCCGTCATCGGCTTGGCAATGAGGTATTTTTCTATGCTGGGCGGGTAGGCCTCGCTGCCCTTAAGTTGCAGGTCGGTGAAGGTTGGCCCGGTTTCGTCGCCGGGCGTGACCCAATAAATCTTGGCGGCTTTCTTTTCCTGGTGATGGATGAATTTGCGGAAGTAATCTGGGTCGGACGCAGTCCCGCCCTGGCCCGAATCAATATCCAGCCATTCTTTGGTAACCGGATTGTAAACCGCGGTCCAGGTGTGGTTGTCGTTATGCTCAGGCCACCAGACCACGCGCACGCCGGTGGCCGCAATCCCGAAGGTCCGCAGGATGGCAATCAGCGTATTGGTCTGGTCGGTGCAGCGGCCGGTCCTGGCGTTAATCGCCTCAATCGGATTCATATCCGGCATCCCGCGTGGGGCATAAGGCACATTCTTGCCCACCCAAGCAGTGTTAATCTGATGGATCATCTCCCTGAATATATGATTCTTATCTTCTGCGGTCTGGGCTTGATTAAATCGTTTAGCGTAGTCATCAACCAGCGGTCTCAATTCCGGATGGTTCCAGAAATAGGTGCGCCAATCAACCGGTTTTTCCGTAGTTGTGCGGTAGGGCAGGACAAAAATCCGGAAGGTGTCGTCATCCAGGTTCTTAGCCCAGGGGAATGTCCGGCGGGCCTCGTCGCCCAGTTTGATATGGGTCGTAAGCAGTTCGGAGCTGACAGTTGCGGCATCAATTATTTTCTTATCCATGCTCGGAAAGAAGTAACGGTAGCCGGTTTGGGATATCAGGAAGGCCATGCCGGAACGATATTCCTCCGGCGCAGACATCAAGGCCATAACCAGCTCAGTTTTGTTAGTCCCGGCCTGGGAGAAGGCATGAGCCACTTTTGCGCGGTATTCAGCCGGCGACAGTTTTAGAACTGTTGCACAGTCCGATTCTTTGTATCTGTTCGTTGCGTCTGGATTGGTTATGCTCGGATTATTGCCCGTATTGCTACAGCCAATAAATAAAGCTCCGGATGTAATGATAACCCCGAGCAATCTTTTCATAAAACTACACCCCTCTTTGCAGCCGTTTCCACAACATCTGGTCCAGTTCCGCGATGCCCTGCATCCGGCTGACGGTCTTGGCGATGTCGTATTCCACCCGGTAGTGCGTGACATTGGTTCCGTCAAACGAGGCGTAACAGGCCCGGGTGTCATTGTCCCTCGGCTGGCCGACCGAGCCGACATTGACGATGGTCTTGGTGCCGGATAACAGCGGATAGGATTCATAGTTCTGCCATTCCGGATGGACCAGATACAGGTCGGTGGTGCATATATAAGGGATATGGGTGTGCCCAAGAAACCCTACTTCCTCAACCGACTCGAAGTTTTCCCTGAGGTTCTTTTTGACCTCGTCGGTCAGGTTAAACAGGTCGTCGCGCCGGATGACGTATTCGTCCACCACGCCCCGGGGCGAGCCGTGCGCATAGACAATCCCGCCGGAGAACGCGCTGGATTCGGTTCGGTATTCGTAAGTGAGCGATTTGAGGAACTGGCTGACCTTGGGATTGGCCAGGTTCTTCTGGATGATGGTCTTGGTCCAGAATATGGCCCGTTGGGCGGACGGATTGAAATTGGTCTTATCCTTGGACAGGGCCAGTTCGTGGTTGCCCATGATGTTGATGAGATTATGCTGGATGGCTAGCAGGATGCACTCTATCGGGTTCGGGCCGTAGCCGACTAAATCGCCTAACGATATAATCTGGATGTCCTTGCCGAATCGGGCCTTGATATCAGCTAAGACCGCTGAAAATGCCTCGAGGTTGCTGTGCACGTCGGAGAGGATGATTTGCATATAGCATAGAGCGTAGGGCTTAGAGCATAGAGTTAATCTACGCTCTATACTCTTTGCTCTACGCTATTTTACTTCCACACGTTCTTTAAGTACGACGGCAGAGACGATGCCTCGCGCGGGCCGACCAGCACTTCCCAGCCGGATTCGGCCTCCAGTTTGCCGCTTAAGGTGGCTACATAGCCCGGGATAATCACCTTCTTGTGCTTGATTTTCTGGGCGATATTGGATTCGGTCAGCGCCTTGGTGATTATCTTTTCGTTGAGTTTGTCAGCCGCATAGGCCGTCATTACGGACATGCCTTCGGTATTGACCACCAGGATATAACTTGGCACCTTGCTGCCTTCCACCTCGGGCTCGACCGTGAAATAGGTCAGCGAGAAATTGGTGGTAATCAGGACCGGCGAGGTCTCGGTGACATTGCCGATCGGATATAGTTTTGATTCCACCTGAATAGGTTTCTGCGGGTCGGTATAGACATTCTGCCGGGCCGTGACCAGCGGGAGCATCTGCCATAATTCGCTGCCTTTCAAGACCACGATGCCGGCGTATTTGAGGATGAAGGTGGCGGCAAAGAGTGTTTCGCTCATGGTGTCTGTGCCTTCAGCCGGGAATACGATGACCGGGAACCCCAAAGGCCGGAAGGTCTTCTTCAGTCCCAGGCGCCGAATCTGGTTTACGTCCGAGAGGAGCTGGCCCTGGGTCTTGGAATTGGGATTTATGACCAGTTCCTTGACGCCGAGAGCGGTAATCTTGGGGGTCAGGTCAGCCAGTTCATCCAGGTTATTTCCGGACACGCCCAGCGGACAGCTGTATTTCTTGGCCAGTTCTGCCATGGCCGCGTAATTCTGGGTATCAGCCGCATAAATCAGGGGTTTGCGGCTGGCCGTAATCTTTAAGCCGGCTTCCTGGACCGCCGGGTTATTGCTAATCTGTATCAGGGCTAATGTAGAATTGGCTGCAACGGTCTTGCAGGCATTGGCAAAGGTGTCGGGATTATTGCTGATGCTTCGGATGGCGATGAGTTCTACCCGCACCTTCTTGCCGACCCGGTCAAATACCAGGTTCTGGACATACTTGGCCTTTTTCTCTATCTCGGCCAAAGGCAGGTTATCCGCGATTTCCACGGCAATGCCGGTCGGATGGTAGAAGGTTTGTTCGTGGCGGAAGAGCACGGTCTCGTTGCCGATTTCCAGTTTGTTTTCTCCGGTGCCGATGGTCACCAGTTGGATAGGCGGAGCCGAGGCGCCGGCCAGGGCGGCCTTGGCCTGTTCCGAGACGTGCGGGCATTTATCCAGCGATGTTTTCTTGGTGGCCAGGGCCATGGCAAACGCCAGGCAGGTGGGCACGCCGCATTCGCCGCAATTAGTCTTGGGTAATAATTTATAGATATCTAAACCTGTCAATGCCATATCATGCCTCCTATTTCTTAGTCGCTGTTAGACCGCAGGTCGTTACAGCGACTTAGATCCCGCCGAATGGCGGGACAATCAATGTGAACAATAAATTGACGGATTTTATAACTCTTATTAAGATGGAGGTCAAGTAAAATGAGCAGATAATTTAGAGGTCATAACAAAATGAAATATCTTTCCCTAAACTGTCATACCTGCGCAGGCAGGTATCCAGTATTTCCTTATGGATTCCCGCCTTCGCGGGAATGACAAACGGGGCGGGAATGACAAACGGGGCGGGAATGACATTAGAAAGGAATAACTATGACCCACAAGAAGATAATCGAAACTGCCAATGCGCCGGCCGCCATCGGCCCTTATTCCCAGGCCATCGCAGTTGATGGCTGGGTGTTTCTGTCCGGACAGATTCCGATTGACCCGGCCACGGCTAAGATAGTCAGCGACGACATCGCCCGGCAGACCGAACAGGTCATGAACAATATCAAGGCCGTGGTGGAAAAAGCCGGCGGGACCATGCAGAATATCGTCAAGACCACCATCTATCTTAAGGATATGGATGATTTTGCCAAGGTCAACGAGATATATAAAAGGTATTTCCCAAGCGAGCCGCCGGCCCGGGCCACGGTCCAGGTCAGCCGCCTGCCTAAGGATGTCGGGATTGAGATTGATGCGGTGGTCTTCATAAAAGGCGTTTAACCACAGATTCCACTGATTACGCAGATTAAAATATGAATAGATTTATTCTTATAATAATCGGCATTACCTGCGCTATGATTACCGCCGCGGGGATAATGGGAATTGAATGGCTCAACAGCCCTATTAACGAACTCCGCTGGCATCTCCACGACAAAAACCCATCTGTGCGTTGCGAGGCTATCTATGCGCTTGGTGGACTCGGCGATAAAGAATCTATTTCTGAGATACGAGGAATGCTTAATGATGAAGATACAAAGATTATTTCATCTGTAATTTATTGTATAGGTAGATTAGGAGACAAGAAAGACATTCCAGAGATACGAAAATATCTTAATAATAAGGATGATTCTGTACGCTACTCAGCCGTACTCGCTCTTGGCGATTTAGACGACCAGGAATCCATTCCGCAAATAAGAGGAATGCTTAATATAGAACAATTACGTTGGGCAGTTATATATGCGCTCGGAAAATTAAACGATAGAGAATCCATCCCGGAATTGCGCAGATTTATTAACGACAAAGAGATAAACGCCCGTAATACAGCTATTTATGTTCTTAGCAAACTGGGCGACAAAGAATTAATACCGATAGCACGAAAATTTCTTAGTGCTGCTGATACAGAAATGCCTACGCGTCTTACATCGCTTGATGCTCTTGCTGAATTAGATGACAAAGAATCAATTCCTCGAATAAAAGAACTACTCAAAGATAAATATGAATGGATGCGTAAAACAGCCGGAGAAGCATTAAAGAAACTCGGCGTGCCGGAGGAGGAGATTAAGAAGGCGAAAGAAAAGTGATTTCTTGCCTCGTGTATTAAGAAATCTGTGTATATCTGTGTAATCTGTGGTTTAACTCTTTAATGTATTTATGGATTCTTTAACCCACACGCTTTCGGGTATAGTGGTCTCGTCCTTAGGACTCAGGCAGGAATTCCGCTGGCCCGGGTTTCTGGTCTTTACCGCGGCCACGCTGTTTCCTGATATTGACTTTATCTTCAACTTCATTGCCCGTTCCATCTACGTCCGGTTCCATCGGGGCTTTACCCATTCATTTATCTATCTGCCTGTGTTTGCCTTGTTGCTGGCTGTAATATTTTATTTCCTGTTCAAGAGCATAGGATTCAAGAATCTCTATCTTATCTGCCTGGCTGGGATAGCAATGCATCTCCTGCTGGATGTGGTCAATTCCTACGGAACGCCGGTGCTGATGCCGTTTTCCTCGGCCCAGTATTCCCTGAACCTGGATGTTATTATTGATGCCTATGTGTTGGGACCGCTATTGCTCGGAGCGGTGGCCGTCTGGGTCTGGCCGTCATTCCAGAAACCCACGGCGTTAATCGTGCTGGCCGTTATGCTCAGCGGATTCCTGTTCAGATTCATCCAGCAACAGCAGGCCGCGCGCCTGATAGCCAGGATAGAGTCATCGGACCGGACGGTCCTGATACCTGCGGGCATGGGCACGATATACAATCCCTTTACCTGGCAGGCGATAATTCCTCATGACAATGGGTATAATGTTTATGCCGTCAACAGCGCCCAGGGTCAGGTGGCTGGCCCGCATTCTATTGCCCATCAGATGGATGAGATAAATACCTTCCGGCCGAACTCCAGGGCGGTCCGGGATTTTCTTAACTGGAGCAGGTTCCCTTTCGGTCGGGTGGAGCAGACCGATGCGGGCACAGTGGTGAAATTGGGCGACCTGCGTTTCCAGTTCGGGACCCAGGAGCGGTATATGTTGTTGGTCAGATTCAATAAGGACGGAACGCTGGTCTCAGAAAAGTTCGGGTTTAGCCACAGATTAACACAGATGGATACGGATTAGGGCGTGGATCGAACAGTATCTGTTATCGCCGGATTATTCTATACCTTAAGATTGGTATTGACTTTCTCATTTAAGTTGATATAATAAATTACATTTGAGATAAAAACATTTATGCTAAAAAGCAGTTGCTTGCCTATTTGGGTGGTGGTAATCTGGCTGACATTTGTTACTTCATCATTATTTGCTGAAGCATATATTAATAACGAACAGCATAAAAAGGAAAAGCAACAGATAGAACAGTTTGTTAAAGGGAAAGATATAAACGGGCTGATAAAAGTTGTCAAGGACGGTGAAATCAGGAGCAAAGAAATTGCCGCAAAGTGGTTAGGAGAATTTGGAGACCAATCAGCTATTCCTGTTCTTGAAGAAATGAACAAGTTCTATGCTAATTTTGAATGTTATTCGAGCGGGGAGTTTGCTGTTGCAATCTGCAAAATAAAGAATAAAGGCAGAACAAACAAGGAGAAAATAAATGCTTTAATAGAATTGGCTAAGAGTAAAACAGGTTCGATTTCTTCTGCAGCTGCCATTGAAATATCTCGGTTCCAAGATCCTGTGGTATTGTCTGCACTTCCGGAGTTGCGTAAACTAGATGGCTATGGGGCAGTTCAAGCTGTGATTAAACTTGAATCATTTAATCTAACCCGGGAAGAAAAGATGCCTAAGTATATCCAGATATTAAAGGAGCATAAAACTCCAATGCTGGCAGAAGGAGCTGAAAATCTTTTAATAGAAATCGGAGAACCCGCAATCTCAAATACCATTGAATTATTAATCGGTCTTGATGCCGGTCATACCGAAATGTTACGTGAGTCATTCAGCATAACGGCAACGGTTATGACAAGATGTATTAGGATTTTAGAAAAAATAAGTAATAATAAGTGTATCTTAGCAATCGGGGAAAGAGTATACGACCATAATCTATACGTAAAATCTTATGCAATAATAGCCTTGCAGCGGATTACAGGAGAAAACTTTGGTTTCGACTATGACGACCTTAGAATGGGAGAAGATAAGTTTCAGAAAGCATTGCAAGGCATTGCGAAAGCGCAAGAATGGTGGAGCAAGAACAAATATCGTTTTGAGGAAAAGAAATAACTAAGAAATCAACCTTGATTTTCTTGTTGTGTCAATCTGTGTATATCTGTGGAATCTGTGGTTCCAAACGGTAATCTTATTATAGAAAGGATATGATAATGCAAGTTTTGGTATTATATCATTCCCGGAGCGGGAACACCAAGAAACTGGCCGAGGAGATTGCCCGCGGGGTGGAGGAGGCAGGCGAGGTCAAGGCGCTGCTCAAGTCCGCGGCTGAAGTGACCAAGGACGATTTCCTGGCCTGCGAAGGCATTATTGCGGGTTCCCCGGTCTATTTCGGGACCATGGCCGCCGAATTAAAGGCGGTGTTTGACAAGTTCGTCAGTGTCCGCAAGAAGATGGAGAACAAGGTCGGCGCGGCATTTGCCACCTCGGCCGATGCCTCAGGCGGCAAGGAGACTACTCTGATGTCCATTATCCAGGCCATGCTCATATACGGGATGGTCATTGCCGGCGACCCGCTCGATGCCACGGGCCATTACGGTGCCTCGTGCGTCGGCGCGCCGGATGAAAAGGCATTATCCAACGCCCGGAAATTGGGCAAGCGCGTGGCGATGTTAGCGAGGAAACTGAGGGGATGATAGAATGCCAGGTATAAATCAGAAAATACCAGAAACTACTTGAAATCCATTGAGGGAATGAGTATATATATAACTGTATGACAAAGATGAAATCTAGCTCAATTGGACTGATGGTCTTATTTCTGGCATATACGCTGTCCAGCGGTTGTGGCGGTTCGTCGGACAGCGGCAGTAGCGCTCCAGTAAACCGCGTCCCGATTCTGAACTCTATCGGCGATAAATCCATAGATGAAGGTCAGATACTGACCTTCACCATCAGTGCTACTGACCCGGATTCAGACACCATTATCTATTCAGCTACCGGATTGCCCACCAGTGCTGATTTCTATCCTATTACCCGGACTTTCAGCTGGATTCCGTCATACAGCCAGGCTGGCACGCATACCGGTATCACCTTCATTGCCACTGACCCTGGCGCTCTTTATGATGAAGAAACTATCACCATCACCGTGGTCAATGTTCCGCGTGCAGTAGATGACTATGTCTGGGTAGCAAATGATATTTCTCAGAATATAACTCATATTCTAAAATCAAGTCCTGTAATCTCGACCACGATTTCTGTAGTAGGAACTAGACCTCAAGGAGTTGCAGTAGACGAAACCTATTGCTGGATAGCTAATAGTACTAATAATGTTACTCGTATCAATAAATCAGATACGGCTATTTCGACTACGATTGAGTTGGGAGTCACTCCCAGTAGTATAGCCGTAGATGATGCTTACTGCTGGGTGGCAGCTTCAGATGACGTCGTCCGGATTTTAAAATCAAACTTAGCCATTTCGTCCACAATTGCAGTAGGAAATCACCTCCAAGGGATTACGGTAGACGGGACATATGTCTGGGTAACAAGGGATTCTGCTGATACGGTTATTCGTATACTTAAATCAGATCCGGCTATTTCGACTACAATTACGGTCGCGGGGGCTAAACCTATGGGAGTCGCGGTAGATGAAAACTATTGCTGGGTAGCAAATTATGATTTGAATAGTGTTACCAGAATATTAAAATTAGATCCGTCTATCTCGACAACTATAACGGTAGGAAATAGGCCTTTTGGAGTCGCTGTAGATGATACCTATGTTTGGGTAACAAATTATGGTGCAGGTACAGGTAATACTGTTACGCGAATCCAGAAATCAGACACTGCTATAACAACCACGGTTGTAGTAGGATATTGTCCTCAAGGAATTTCTGTAGATGATACCTATTGCTGGGTAGCAAATTATAATAGCGCTGGCACTGTTACACGTATACAGAAATCAAATTTAATTACGACTACAGCCATGGTGGGAAGTTGGCCAATTTCACTGGGTGACATGACTGGTTATGCCTATGATAATTATTCAATGAGAATGATGAATAATTATCTTTGGGTGGCAAATTATTATTCTTCTGTTACCTGCATAACGAAGTCTACTTCGGCCACGACCAATATTGCGGTCGGAACTAACCCCGAAGGAGTTGCAGTGGATAAGACCTATGTTTGGGTGACAAATGTTGGCTCTAATAATGTCACCCGAATCAATAAATCAGATCTCACCACGACCACGATTGCCGTGGAAAATCGCCCCGAAGGAGTTGCAGTAGATGAGACATATTGCTGGGTGGCGAATGTGAGTTCTAATAATATCACCCGAATCAATAAATCAGACCTCACCACGACCACGATTGCCGTGGGAACTGCCCCTGCTGGAGTTGCGGTAGATAACACCTATGTCTGGGTGGCAATTAGGGGGTCTGCTGCGATAGATGGGACCGATAGTGAACCAGCTAATGTTACCCGTATCCTTAAATCAGATACCGCCATCACGACCACAATTGTTGTGGGAACAGGTCCCTATGGAGTTGCTGTAGATGGAACCTATGTCTGGGTGGCAAATGTACTTTCTGATAATGTCACCCGTATCAGGAAATCGGACTTAACCACGACCAATATTGCGGTGGGAACTGACCCAATTGGAGTTGCGGTAGATGAGATATATGCTTGGGTGACAAATTACAATTCTCATAATGTTACCCGCATCCTAAAATCAAATCCGGTAAGTATGACCACGATTGCGGTGGGAGTACACCCTTGTGGAGTCGCAGTAGATGAAGTATATTGTTGGGTGACAAATGTGGATTCTGATAATGTTACCCGTATTAGGAAGTCGGACTTAATCACAACCGCGATTGTTGTGGGAAGCGCTCCCTATTCGCGGGGCGATATGACTGGCTATGCCTATGACCATTACGCAAAAGAACCATAAATCACTTGGGGATAGCATACCTAATTCTATTTAATTTCTGCCCTGATATTTCAAAACCCCCGCCACTGCCTCTACCGTCCGGGGCTACCGGATACATAGCCGGAATAGACCATCCTTCCGGCGCATGGGTATCGGATGCCAGACCTCCGGATTCCAGAGTTATAGCCGACATATCCCGGATACCGGTACGCCGGTCGGGACTTCTCCTGTCCGGACACCCGGCTTGACCATACGCCAGCCGGTAAATACCGGTCCTACGGCTATTACTTATCCCGGCGCCGGCTATCACGATTACCGGACATATCCGGCAGATACCGGTACGCCATACCCCTGACTTGCCTATAACGGCTACTGCCTTTCAATCAGGCATAGGGTATGATTCCAATATGCCGACATACTATATCCGGGCAATCTCTATATAGTATCAGGGTGTTCTCTACTGAATAGGGAATGACGGGCTATTGCCTGTAAGGCGCATAGATACCGGATATGCTAACGGCGTTTACTATACATTATAAGATGGCCTATGGAAGCATAACCGGCCCGACCTGGCCGGGCAGAAGGCGATACAGGGGGGTGGTATAGGGGGTTGATGATTTTTGCGGTATCCCTATAAAAGATAAGGAGTTGGGTTAATTTACATTGTGGAAAACGCTTCCTTAATAATAGAATTAGCAATTTGCTCAAATGCCATACCACCATGAAATAATTGCGAGGGATTAGAATCTCTTAATAGAGAACGCAATGCTATTAACCTTAAATAAGCGGGGGGATGCATATTATATAAACGAGGTTTCGCATAATATTTTTCGTAGAAGGTGTCTAGCATATGCTGTACGATAAAAACTAATTCTATGGCGGTATAGCTCAATATCTTCCGCAAATCTTCTTTTATAACCTCAAGCAATAATTGCATGCCAATTATGTCTGCGGCGATTTCTTCACCCCACTGCACTATTACATCAATCACGTTGTTATTAGTTAACGCTGGAATATCAGAAGAAATACGTCTCATCATTTCCAAGCCAACATTTAGTTCATTAATGTTTTGTGACGATGTTTTAATTATAATATGGCCAAACTCATGAGCTACTGCAAAGTGTTCAGCATTATGTAGAAGTCCTCCACCTATTTTTATCTGATTGTTACTGAGGTCCATAAAATAGAATCCTCTTTGTTTCTCTAAAGCATTGTCCCAATATGCTTTCATTAGATTGTTAGCCACAGAAACTTGCTTCTCAAATGAAATGCTTGATCGTTCTAATACTTTTTTAACTCGACCACTCGCCTCTATTTCTGCAACACCAGCACCACTGACAAACAGCTTAACCATGTGATGTAAAAACATCATCAATCCAGAATTAATTTCTATTCTAAATGTTTTCCAGTTATCTGACGAATACGCATGCCCATTAACTTCTGTATTCTTAATAACACTTACCTTCTTTATGCGGCTTTTTAGTTCATCCGTTTTTATGCCGATTTTTACGGCAGCAGGCGGTATTAATTGTTCTGCCATAGTTATTATAGCATTACGAAGCAATGCCTCTGAGCCTTCTTGAGTAAAATCCATATCTATATGATACCTTAATGCTCTTCGCTTTAAATCTTCAAGATGTAAATTATAGGAATCTTGCATAATATATGTTATGAATTCTAATCAATCGTGAACTGAAAGCTAAATGCCTACAAATCTGAATACCAAGTTTTACATTCTTTTATAATTTTCTTGCCTTCAATAAATAGTTTTGAATCCCTTTCAATATCGCAACTCTCTTCGCATGCTGTAAAATGCTGCAATATTTCTTTTTCCAATTCATCTAACTTATTAATCTGTGCATACCTTAGAATCCTGGCAAGTAAATCAGCTCCCTTCTTAACAATCTTAATTTCTCTAAAATATTTAGATGCATCATATAGAATATTAAAACCAATCTCACCTGCCGTTTTTATAAGTTCAATATCTTTCTTGGTTATTTTATGACTTGCCGGCCCTCTAAGACTGTAGAGAGGTATTGAATTATACACCACATTAGTTGCAGCCCGTATGAGGTCAATTGTTGTTCCAAATCTTACATAATCGGTCGCCTCGTATACGGCGGATAATACTTCCCGTCGAACCTCATATCCAAACTCTCTACCATAAGAATTGAGTTTAATTAATAATTTCTCAATCTCTTTCCAGTCGTCACGAACAATCTCAATTTCATAACGAATGCGCATAACATCATGTTGCGCCAATGTAGAGAGCATACCAAAATTTTTACTTTTAGAGCGTGATTCTATTATATCGTCTTGTTTTTCCCTTATAGGTGTTCGCTCTGCTACTTGCCTATACCACTCATCGCGATACTTTCTTATTAATTTTGGGCTATATGCCTTACTTGTTCCACCGGTCTTATGGGTTTTATCCTGACAATTAGGGCAGAGCGGAGCAAGATTATCAGGATTATTATTAGAAGGATTCCCGTCAATATGATGCATCGAAGGATTACTGTCAGGGCTTTTACAAACACAGCATTTACGGTCGGCCCGGAAGATAATATCCGCAGAAACTTTATCAGAAATTTTTGGTCTCTTTTTCACTCTTTTCTCCTATTTAGGAAAGTAATTTGACATTAGATTATGCTTTGACCACGATTGATGGCTCGTCATAAACAATCTTGCTCCAATTTGATTCAAATAGCTCTTTCAAATCCTTATTTAATTCAACATCCTTAATAAACTTGTCGAGGCCATTTGCAATAGCACAATAAACTTTATCAATAGAATAAAACTTTGAGTTCTTAAGGGAATTACTTGGTGGCGTAGCAGGTTCTTTATATGGAATCAGCCGAACGACCCATCCTTCCCTTACTTTATCGGAATCCAGAGCCGTCATATGTAAAAGTGCGTTTCTATGCTCCCATAATTCATCAACGGTAACTCCTGTTGCAGAAAGGTTAACATATTTATTCAGCCATTGTTTAAACTCGTTTCCTCGGTTATTCCCTGTTTCAAGAAAAGCCATAGTATCAACTGCACTTAAGAGAAGTTTCATTGAAGAAACATATAGCCCCATATCAAGAGTATTGCAAGCACCCTGCATTAATGCCTTGTATACTTTTAAGCCCAAATCAGATTCTGTAATATCGGGATTAATTTTTATTTGCTGCATACAATGAATTTATTACTTTAGTTCATCAAATCTATGATGATAGACATTTAGCGACCGAGCAAAACCGTCAAGGCCTGGGAACAATGAATCTGCTGATACGTTCATTCCCAAAAGCTCCCGGAGCCATTTCCGGCGTTCCTTACCTTTAGCCACTATATGAAACCTCCAGATATTCTTTTCGTTATCGTTTTTGTATTTATAACCATTATTGAATCCTGGCATACTTATAAGATTGGCAATAAATGTATTAGTAAGACTACCTAAAGACATAAACAAACCCTTTTGCACTGCCAACCGCTGGTTAAGATTAAATGGGGTGGAGGGAAAAATAAATCTTATAGACTGTTTATACAACCAATTACTGACTTTCTGTTTTTCCTTAGCTGTGGGAGCCTTGAGCATAAAATGTCTCACCATTTCTTTATCTTCTTTATTCATATTTTTATATTTAGAATACCTCTCGACTACTTTCATTCCCGCACCTTGCAGCCATCGAAGGTCTAACGCCCATACAACGGCGTGCTTACCATTTGAGGCCTCTCGTTCTAATGCATTATAAAGCGCAACATATGGTGAATATGTCCAATCAAGTAAGCGTGTTGCAGCGCCATAATGCTGCATAATAGCAAACCATTCAAGATTATCACTAGGTTGGGGCACATGTGTCTCGTAGTGATAAAAACGCCTTTTAAATTCACGTAGAAGAATTTTCTCTACTTGACGATAATGCTCTGGTTCTATACCCAAAGATACGCATAACCGTTCTAATGTCGTAGCCAGTGGCCAATCTTGAGTTTGACCACGGAAGACCCACTTTCGGCTCAACGGATACGAGGTTTTTGTCCTATCGGTTAAATCATTGGGCGTCTTAATAGTTAACGGTTCGATACTATCTATTTTTTCTTGTTCATTAAATACCTTCATATCAGAATGATATCCTTTCATATTCTGAAGCTGTTAGGGTTTATAGTCAAATATTTGTATCTCTATACAAATTACTCCTTCTTATTATTACTTGGTCTTTCTACTACCGGCATTACTATGGTGCTATAGGGTTTTCGGGAGAATATACCGCTGGTAATCTCCGGCGTCTGCTGGATATGATAGTGGTATTCCGGCTTCTGCTTAGCTATCTCCAGCACCAGTTTCATGGTATCCTTCAGTGATTCTATCTCCTTACGTAATTCGTTAATCTCACTCTTTTGATTCTCTTCTGTCTTTGCCTTGGCAATGGCTTTCATAATGGATTTTTCTATCTTGGCCGTGGCCTGCATCATCAGGAGTTCTTTTTCGGCTTTGGCCAACGACTCCGTGGCATTGATATCTCTGGGCTTGAGTTTGAGCGAATGCCTGAAGTCCGCAATCGCCTCTTTGAGTTTGCCGTCCCGGGCATAAAGCACCCCGCGGTAGAAATAGCCTTCCCCGACTCGGGGGTTTAATTGGATTAACTTATTGAAGTCAGCCATGGCCTTGTCAAACTCACCTAAGATTCCATAACTCCTACCTCTAACCGTCCAAGCTATTGTTTCATTTTCCTCTATCTTGAGAAGTTCATTGCAGTCCTCAATGGCTTCATAATAAAGCCCCAACATCTCGTAACTCATTGCCTTGAGAAGATAGCACAAAGGATTCAAAGGCGGAATCTCTAACCCTTTGGTGGCATCAGCAATCGCGGATGCGAAATCATTAATCATAAAATATAGTAGTCCCCGGTCTAAATACGCCTCGGTATAATCCGGATTATTCCTAATGGCAGAGGTATAATCCTGCAAGGCGGACGGAATCTGGCCCAACAGGTTATAAACCACGGCACGATGGTAATAGGCGTCCGCATCATAGGGTTCATGCTCGATGGACTTGGAGAAATTATTGATGGCCTCTATGGGATTATTGAGTTGCTGGTCAACCAAACCCAGATGATAATAGGCATCGGCCAACACTTCCCGTTCGGCGTCCGGCAATTTCTGGTTCATTACCAGAACCTGGGCCAGTCCGCTGAATACAACCCTGGCCTCGGTGTATTTATGCTCTTTATACAAGGCAATGCCCTGCTTTAAGGTAGCCCGCAGGCTGGCCACCGGACCGGTCGGCTGGGGCGGCGTCTTCTTGAAGATGTCCTTGATGGCCTGCATTCGTTTGGCCGTCTCTTCAGGCGGGACCGCGGCCTTCTGGAATTCATAGACCACGCCCTTCATCCCGAAGAGCTGGTTGCGACAATCCGCGCATTCCTCAAGATGCCTGAAGAACGCCTCGTAATCCTTGATATACTCGTAGCGCCCCAGACAATAGTCCGCAATGTCAGGTTGGAATTTGATGCAATCTTTATTCATAATACGCTCCTTTGCAACCACAAATACACATAGATTAATCTGGATTCCTGCCTTCGCAGGAATGACATCTGTGTCAATCTGTGTTAATCTGTGATTTCTTCTTCGGCACCCATTTAGCCACTTCTTTATTTCTCTGTTCCCAGACCTTGCGCCAGGCCTGGCCGAATATAGTCCGCAGTTCTTCCTCGGTCTTGCCCCTGAATAGTTTCTCATCCTGGGCAATGGCCTCGTATTTCCAGCCCTTGGTCACGACCAGTTCCCAGAGTTTATGTTCCTCGTGGGTCAGGACGGCCAGGATTCTGAACCGGACCTCCATTGATTCGGCGACTTCCTTAATCGGGCCGGGCTTGAGTTTCTCTATCTTATCAGGCAGGTCGGAGAAAGCGGTAAACCTGTTCCGGCCCCGCTCCCGCATCTTCATAAAGCAGAAGTTCTGGCAGATTTTATAAAGCCAGGAGGAGAACTTGTGGGTGTCGTCAAAACTGGCCAGGCTCTGCCAGGTCTTGAACCAGGTGTCCTGAACCGCGTCCTGTGCGTCCTGGTGATGCCGGAGTTTATCCCAGGCGAATATGAACAGGCGCCCGTCGTAGCGCTCTACTATTTCCTCAAAGGCGGGCTTGTCACCGGAGAGGTAGGCGGCCACTAATTGTTCGTCGCTTCGCACTTCTGGCATGGATGACTTTATACCATAAATCAGGCGCAAGTCAAGGAAAATTCTCGTTGACTAACGAGATGATATTTATGGAGTTATAAGAATCTGCATAGAAATATCATTTTCCCGCGCCGGAGGGTGGGGGGTCGAGCATAGTATAAGTTAGAGGGGAGCAAGGGTCCCCGGCTTAAGGGATGTATCCCCCGGGCGCTGGTAGGGATACCCGATGCCCGGATTCCTGAAAGCCAAGAAACCCTTGCTCAATCTCACGTTGCCCGCTATTCGTCATTCGCGGTTCGGATACCCAGACAACGAAACCTTAACACTAACTGCGAGTTGGAGACATTAATATGTTTACCAAGAAGTTTGAACTGAGGCTTTACGTGCCGGCCACCTGGGAGCCGTCCGGCGATATGCCCACCAGATGGAGGGATAACCTCAAGAACGCGGCAGAGATTCTGCACAGCCGACTTGTGGCCAAGATTCCGGATGACGGGACATACATCAACGAGATGGTGACCAGGGCCAACAAGGAGTATGCCGGGATGCTTAATCCCGGATTTATCTCCAAGGGCGGCCGCACGGCAGAGCGAATCAGGGAAGCCCATGCCAAGAACATGGGTAAACGGTTCACCAGATGGCTCACTAACCTGAATAAGGCCTTTGAGACCAAAGACGGTGTGCCGGCCAAGGCATTCAAGGACAAGGTGGATGCTTCTATAGATAATTGGGCGATAGAGGCCGGGGATAAAATCCTGCGCCTGACGGGTGACAAAATCCGAGGTCGGAGTGTGGCCCCGATAGTGGCCTTTTATCTGGTAGGCGACGAACGCGCGACATCCTGGACCAAACAGGGTGACACGGTCGACGGCTTACCTTACAGCATCACCTCGGAACTTGAGAGGACTGCGGTCAAGGCGGCTGTCCAGCAACGGCTGGTTCAGGGCGGGATGCTCGTCATCAACTCTGAATACCAACCCGCTGTGATAGCCGAACAGAACGCGGTTAACGCCTCTCTCCTGAGCAAGATGAGAGACCCCGCAAGGGCGGATGCCTTTGTGGTAACTCCGGCACCGGATAAGTGCTATTGCTCCTGGGAGATGGAAAATAACCTGCTGGTTCTCCATGTTCAGGTCGGAATAACCGTACCGTAGTCCCTAACGGGATAACGCGTTGTAACGCCCGTACGGGCTAACAGCGAGTAAGAAAGATGGTTAGCGTGAGTGGTCCTGCCCTTTGCAACTCAAAGGGCGGGGCCCGACCACGCTTGATAATAATGAAGGTGGCGCCTTTGGCGCCATCTACGAAAGTGAGAATTTTATGGAATACAGAAGAAGATATTCTGATGGCGGGGTTACTTCACCCCAAATCGTTGAAGGCGCGGTGACCGAAGAGAAGATTGCGGATAACGCAGTTACCTCGGAGAAAATTAAGGATGAGGAAGTCAAGTCCGTGGACATCGGACAAGGCCAAGTCAGGACTGAGGATATTGCGGACGGAGCCGTAACCTTAGCCAAACTGGGCGGAGATGTTTCGGTCATCCCGCTGATGGACGGCTCGGTAACGAACACCAAGCTGGCAGGTAATGCCGTGTCCAGCGAAAAGATACAGGATGCCAGCATCGTGGCTGATAAGATTGCGGCCGGCGCGGTTACATCTACCAAGATACCGGACGGGTCTATCACCAACGCCAAGATTGCGACCAACACCATAACCCAGGGCAAGATTGCCAACAACGCCATCGGCACAGGCGAGATACAGAACGGTTCAGTCACACAGGATAAGCTGGCCCCGGGCGTGGGCGGGAACAGGATAATATGGTTTGGGACGAGATTACAGTTGACCAGTTTAATCGTGACCGGCAATCAGGATTGGATACCCGCGCCTCCATATCCCAGTATTCCGGCTAACGCCATTGGTTTAATCCTGCAGGTAGAACTGATAAACAACCTCAACGGTGCCAACGGGTTTATCAACTGCCGCATCAGGAAAGACGCCGGACAACAGGGCGCAATAACCATCGGCATAGAATCCAATTACCAGGGCAAGATTGCCAGCGATAATGGGATTGTGCCGATAGCTTCACCGGGGTTTTTCGAGTATGCCTTCACGGATGCTTTTGGCGTGGTGAATGTTACTTTCAATCCGTATGTGATTGGGTACATTCTGTAGATGCCCTTCGACAGGTTCAGGGTAAACTCGATACAGGATGCAAGATGCAAGTGGGATGCGGAGAAGATTTATAAGGAGGCCAGGAAGGCAGGAGTGTTTTCTTGGTCTCCTTATTGTAGTTTATCTGTGAGCATCTGTGTAATCTGTGGTTTAGCCCCGTCATGCGACGGGATAAGAGTCAGTAACTCATTGCATTCGAACTGACTCTAAAACCCCGGTAGGCCGCCTAAGCCGCCGGTTACCTTGCCCATCTCGGCCTGTGAGAGTTCCCGTGATTTCTGCAGTCCCTGATTAACAGCCGCCATGACCATATCAGCCAGCATCTCGGCATCCTCGGGTCTGACCACGTCCGGATTTATCTTGATGCCCATAACCTCCTGCGCGCCGTTGACAAATGCCGTGACCGCTCCGCCGCCGGCGGAACCTTCCACTACCCGTTCCTTGAGTTCTTCCTGGACCTTGGCCATCTTGGTCTGCATATCCTCAGCCATCTTCTTGAGATTGCCCAGATTCATTCCGCCTTTTCCGAACATAATTTAATTCCCTTCACCACAAAGGCACTAAGACACAAAGAAATACTGAACACGAATGGCACGAATAATACGAATCGCACGAATTAGTAATTGTTATTTACATTCGCTGGACGCGGTCGCTCTGGGTTCGTGAGCATCGGAACTGGTATCTGGGGGCATAGCATTATCTTCAATTTATTTAGTTGTTGCATCCCCATAATTCCAGACAATTCTAATAGTTTTTATTTTCCCTGCCCTTGACCGTATGGAGGCGGATATTTTCTCAATAAGCCAAACCAGTCGTCTACCCCAGGTATTGTGGGATCTGGGGGGCCGGGTACCCAGCCAGGTCCTGTTCTGCTTGCGGAGCCGGGTCTAATACTTATACCCGCTGAGGAAATGTCTATTATATAGCTGAAACTTTCCGCAAAATAGCCTATGAGTTCCAGAGGCGGCCCAGTATCAATTACTAAAGTACGAAATTCATAACTTACCTCTATCCAGCCTGGTGGCTCCGGTGCAATATTTCGTAAGCCAGGATGGTCTAATGAAAATCCCGCCCCGGCTCCTTGTCTTCCCCATCGACCAGCATATCTTGGATCTTGAGGAGAAATAGGCTGGTCGACTTGCCAACCGGGATTGTCATCAGTTATTATTGTTCCGTCTGCGGCTTTTCTTGTAATACGTTTCTTTACAAACTGGATTGTCCAGTAAACTCCTTTTTTATCGCCAGTGGCCGCCATATCCACTATAAAAATTTTCCCAAATTTCACTAGGCCGGTCGCAACTTCAACGGAAGAAATTACTCCCTGAAACCAGGTGACATATCCATTGGCTGAGTCGTTAAGCCAGGTGTGAATAATGCTCGGTAGTGTCTCTGTCACACCGGTGGCGGTAAATGTTATTGTAAGTGTGCAATCAAGATTCCTGGTTATTGTAAAAAAGACCGTTATTCCATCTAATTCAAACTTATCTTTTTTTGTCCAAGCATGTTTCGGTGGAGGAGTAGGTGATGTGGTTGGCTTAGTAGGATTTGAGGTGTTTTGAGTAGCAAGAGTTGCCCCACCTAACACAGGAACATTATAGGGAATAGTTCCTCGTTCTGTTGTTTGAATGTTTGCATATTGCGGCTGCATAGGACAGAAGGTACCGGTGTGGTGTATCTCCATCGGTAATGGCGCCAGACCCACTGATTCAAGATAACTGCTGTTTACCAAGAGCCGCTGGGTAATATCAATATGTCCGGTTCTCATATTAAGAGTTCCGGCAGAAGGATTATCGGGGTTTTCCGAGAAGAATAGAACGCCTGAATCTATGCCCTGGTATATAATCGGCGTTCCCCAGCAAGAGGAAGAAATGATACTGATAGAAGCAGTCTCTGGGTCTACGGTAGTGGATAATTGGAGCGCAAAACTTCCTTCTAATGAAGTAATCAACGTCTCGCCGTTAGGCGCAATTATGGCCGACTCGTTTGGAATATAATAAAGATAAAGTTGGAGTGTTTGCGGTAAGGCGAACGGAGGCATTGGTAAGGTAGTTCCTTGTGTCAGATAATCATTGTAGCCGGCTGTATTATAGGCCCGGACACGATATAGATAGGTAGTAGATGGCTGGAGGCCGGAGTCAGTATAAAACATAACATCCTTACCAACCATAGCAATAGGTTCATAGGTTTGACCATCCAATGAGCGTGCTATTTCATAACCGTCCTCATTATCCGCGTCAAGCCAGGAGATTGTAAATGACGAGGGTGTTTCATTATCGGCAAAGTCACCTCTGGTTCTATGAGGAAACTTCGGCGGAATCCTGGTCGGATTTACTGATGCCTCATTGGAATATAAGGAACTGCCCATATTATTAAAGGCATAGATACGATAATACTGGGTTTTGTCATTATGAAGAAGCGGGAAATATGAGGTATCTATGTACCCGGTAACATTCGGCCCTACCGTAACAAGGGGCTGATAAACACCGTCTAAAGATTCTTTCCATTCTATCTTAAAGCTAATCTCATTATTGGAATTATCTGTCCAATGCAGTGCAACTTGTTCAGCCGATAACGCATTGGCGGATAATCCTGTGGGCGTAGATGGCGGATGGGAATAATCAATTATTTCATTTGCCTGCGCCGTAAGGGCTGTGACCGCATTATGAGAAATACCTTTATTATCCTGGGCTTTCAGCTCATTAAGGAAGGCATTGAGTTGCCCGAGACCGCCTTTAAGTTTGGCAAGCAGCGAATTATAAATCCCCTTGTTCTTAATGGCTCCCTGTTGATAGTAGTAAGTAAGCAAGGCGCTTAAGTCATCAATGGTTGGAATCTTTGGAAAAGTAGTTACAACTGCTTCATTAGAATACGGACTTTCTGCTATCTGATTGTATGCCTTAACACGATAATAATACTGCGTGGCTGGCAGAAGACCTGAATCAGTATAAACCATAGAAGCAAATTCGCCGGTAGTATCACGCGCAACTATGGCTATTTGAGCATATTCTCCTGTTTCTCCTATTTTTCTTTCAACCTTAAATCCATCTTCAAGATGAGATTCATCAAGCCAGGATAATTCCACCTGTGAATCAGAGATGATTTTTGCCTCTAATCTTGTTGGTGTTTCAAGCGGTGTGGTAGCGCCATCTATGTTAGAGTAATTGCTATAGCCCGCATTATTATGCGCCCTGACTTTATAGTAACAGGTAAATCCTCCGGGTAATCCTTGTTCATTATCAACAGTATAAAGATATGGCTGTATATGAGAATAATTAGTGGTATTGTAAACCAGCGGTACATAAAGATAGAAGTTTGTACCATCATAGGAAAACCATAATTCAAAGCCGGTTTCATTATTAGAATTATCAGTCCATTGGACTTTTATTTCAGAGGTAGAGATTGCAGTTGCTACTAAATTGGTTGGTGCGGCGGGCGGTGGTGATGAGACATTAACAGTAATAGATACTTCGGTATATGGTGGGAATCCGTGCGCTCCGGCAATGCCCCTGAATCGTAATAGATATGTATGAGAACCGGCGGCGGATTTGGTAAATGAGTATGTCTTATTCAATGCCTGTCCAAAGACGAAACCGCTGCCTGCTACAAGAACATTATCCTGATAAAAACCCCACTGATAAATATTGGCGTCTGTGGTTGCAGAAAGCGTAATCGTATAGGTTTGACTTATCGAAGCATTAAATGGGCCTGTTATGGTTACGGTTGAACCGTATTCAGTCTTAGTCTGAGAATTGTCCTGGGCAAGGAGAGAGACAGGATTATAGATTAGGGCAATTAATATCATTGTCCCTAGAAAGAACCATCCTGATTTATTCATAATAATCTCCTTTCCTTAAGGAAGTTATGTGCTGTGTTAATATACCCATTACTTCTGAGAAATCAAGTAAAATCTTAAATTTATTGGCGTTTTGACAGGATGCCTCATTCAGATGATGGTGTTAAACGTCAATACGAATCACACGAATTAATAATTATTATTTCCTATTTGTGATATTCGTTCCCATTCACTTCGTGGTCACGCTTCGCTTAGTGCGTCATATTCGTGTTAAACTATTTGTGTTCCTCTTGTCTTTGTGGTTCTCCTGAGGTTTTTACTTCGCTGGACGCGGTCGCTCCGCGGTCTTCTTTAGGTTTGGGTTTCATGGCAATCCTGACCTTGGCCGCCCGGATGAGCCGGTCATTGAGCATAAATCCGGGCGCTACCTCTTCCAGTATCTCATGGTCCTTGTGTTCGCTGGACGCGGTCCCTTCGGGTTCGGCTATCTCGGTTACGGCCACGGCTTCGTGGAGATTGGGGTCGAATTTCTCGCCAAGGGTCTTCATCTGTTTCAATCCCCGCTTTTCCAGAATCCTGAAGACCTCGCGCTTTATCAGTGTCACGCCGTCCATGATGCATTTGGCCTCGTCCGAATTACATTCCAGTTTGAGCGTCCGGCCGAAATTGTCAAAGGCCGGCAGGAGTTCCCGGAGCAGGTTTTCATCCTGGTATTTATCCCAGCATTCCCGCTCGGACTTGATACGTTTCTGATAATTGAGGAAATCCGCCTGGACCCGCTGGAGCAGTTTCAGGAATTCGTCCCGTTCCGTGGCCGCCTTACGCAGGGCCTCAATCTCTTTCTGGAGTTTTTGCAACTCAGCGGTTGAATCGTCAGTTGGCAGGGCGCAGGCCTTGTCCTCGGCCGGGGTTTCAGGCGCTGATTTGGTCGGCGTCTCGTCCGTATTCTTGCAGGTTCGTCCTGAGGACTCACTGTCCGAAGGATCAGTCGGTTTAGTTTTCATTCGTGTTTCGGCTCCTCCCAGAGTTTTACCTTGCGGGCCACGTTTATATTAGAATAATTCTCGGTGGCGGACAGCTTTTTCAGCAGTTCTTTTTGGTCGGCTGAAATATCCTTGGGCACGTCTATAATCACCCTCACCAGTTGATGGCCCTTTTGCCTGGGGCTGTGCAGGTTATTGAATCCCAGGTTCTTCAGCCGGAACACCTGGCCGTTGGTGGTGCCGGCCGGGATGGTCATATCAATATTTCCGTTCAGGGTCGGGACGGATATCTTCGCGCCCAGCGTGGCCTGGGTGAACGAGACCGGCATTTCGCAGACCACGTCGTCATAATGGCGGTCAAAGACGGTGTCCGGCGCCACGAAGATATCGCAATATAAATCACCCCGGGCCGAGCCGTCCTGGGACGGTTCGCCTTCACCGGCCAGGCGCATCCGGGTGCCGTCTTCTATGCCGGCCGGAATCTTTATCTTTATCTCGCGCTCCTTGCGGTGGCGTCCGCTGCCCTGGCAGGCCGGACAGGGTTCCTTGACGATTTTGCCGGCGCCCCGGCATTGGGGGCAGATGGTCTGGATAGTGAAGAATCCGCCGCCTTGCTGGACCTGGCCCCGGCCCTTGCAGACCGGGCAGGTAACCGGCGGCACGCCCTTTTTGGCGCCCGAACCGCGGCAGTCGTCGCAGAGTTCGTTGCGTTTGAGCGTGATGGTCTTTTCAGTGCCAAAGGCCGATTCCTTGAACGAGATGGTCAGTTCGGCGCGCAAAGAAGCCCCGCGCTGTCTTTGACGGCGCGCGCCGCCCCCGCCGAAGAAACTGGAGAAGATAGAATCGCCTTCGAACAGGTCGCTGAAGTTCTCAAAGATATCCTCGTAACTGCTGTAAGCCCGGCCGCTGGAGCCGGACAGTCCTTCGTGTCCGAAGCGGTCATACTTGGCCTTTTTATCGGCATCGCTCAGGACTTCATAGGCCTCGGCGATTTCCTTGAACTTCTTCTCGGCCTCCTGCTTGTTATCCGGATTCTTGTCCGGGTGGTATTTCAGGGCCAGCTTGCGGAACGCCTTCTTGATGTCGTCCGGCGAGGAGTTGCGCGTCACGCCCAGCAGTTCGTAATAATCTTTCTTACCGTCGCTCATGTTTGGTTATTTAGTAAATCAATAATGGAAATCACCCTCTCCCTAACCCTCTCCCCTCGAGGGAGAGGGCAGGGTGAGGGGGTAAGTATTACACAACGCTCTCAGCAATCTTCTTGGCGTTATCCTTAAGGTCGGTCAGGAAGGTCTTGGCCGTCAGCATCAGGCCGCCGGAACTGGCCGCGTTCTGCAGGGCAATCCGGAGCAGCTTGGCCGGGTCAACGATGCCGGCCTTGACCATATCAACCATCTCGTTCTGGCTGGCGTCATAGCCGATTGATTTGGATGACGATAATTTCTCCTTGACCTCGTCTAAGACCAGCGAACCATCGCCGCCGGAGTTGGAGACGATTTGTTTAAGCGGTATCTGGAGCGCCTCTTTGATAATCCTGATGCCGGCGATTTCAGCCGGGTCATCGGTGGTCTTAAGTAGTTTGTCCAGTTCCGGCAGTGCCGCCAGGTAAGCCACGCCGCCGCCCGGCAGGAATCCCTCTTCCCGGGCCGCCTGGGCCGAATGGACCGCGTTCTCGACCAGATTCTTCTTGTCCTTCTGTTCGGATTCGGTTACGGCGCCGACCTTAATCAGGGCCACGCCGCCGGAGAGTTTGGCCAGGCGCTCTTCCAGCTTTTCCCGGTCATATTCCGAGGTGGTGGCCTTTATCTGGGTTCGAATCTGGTTCAGCCGGGCGTCTATCTTGGACTTGGCGCCGGCGCCCTGGATGATATAGGTATTCTCTTTTTCTATCTTGGCCGACTTGGCTTTGCCCAGTTCGGATAATTGTATCTTTTCCAGTTTCACGCCCATCTCTTCGGAGAAGAACTTGCCGCCGGTGACGATGGCGATATCCTCCATAATGGATTTCTTCCGGTCTCCGAAGGCCGGGGTCTTGACCGCCGCCACCTTCAACACGCCCTGGAGTTTGTTCAGGACCAGAACGGTCAGCGCCTCGTTCTCCACCTCGTCGGCGATAATCAACAGCGACGCGCCGGTCTGGGCTACCTGCTCCAGCAGCGGCACCAGTTCCTGGACACTGCTGATTTTCTTATCGTAGAGCAGGATGAACGGCTCGTCCAGCACGCAGGTCATGTTGTTGGTATTATTGACGAAATACGGCGAGATATAGCCCTTGTCAAAGGACAGGCCTTCGGCGAATTCCAGGGTGATTTCCCGGCCCTGGGATTCCTCAACCGTGATGATGCCTTCCTTGCCGACCTTTTCCATGGCCGAGGCGATATGTTTGCCGATGAGTTCATTATGATTGGCCGCGATGGTGGCGATATTCAGGTAATCGGCCTTGGTCTTGACCGGCGTGGCCGCCTTCTTCATGGACTCAACCACGGCCTCGGTAGCCCGGTCAATGCCTTTCTTGATGTCCAGCGGATTCAGGCCGGCGGTGAGGTATTTCAGTCCGGATTCGTAAATGGCGTGGGTCAGGATGGCTGTAGTGGCTGTGCCGTCGCCGATGATATCGGATGTTTTGGACGCGGTCTCGGCAATCATTTTGGCGCCCATATTCTCGAACGGGTCAGCCAGCTCCACCTCTTTGGAAATGGCATGGCCGTCCTTGATGATTTCCGGCGAGCCGAATGATTTTCCGACCAGGACATTGCGGCCGGTCGGTCCCAGGGTGATTTTCATCAGGTCAGCCAGGCTCTTGGCGCCCTTGAGCACCTTTTGCCGGCCATGGTCATCGAACATCAATTGCTTGGACATAACATAACCTCCGTCTGTGCAAGTAGAGTCAAGTATTGTCAGGCATGGTCAAGTGTTGTTTTGGCGCTACCTCTTGACTACGTTTGACTACCCTTGACGGTTTTTACGTATTTACTCAACCTTGGCCAGTATCTCTGATTCAGTCATAATCAGGTATTCCTGATTGTTGACTTTAATCTCATTGCCGGAGTATTTGCCGTAGAGAATCTTATCACCCTTCTTGACGGAAAGCGGGGCTCGTTTGCCGGTATCCAGCAGTTTGCCGTTGCCGATGGCCATGACTTCGCCTTCCTGCGGACGCTCCTTGACCGTATCCGGCAGGACGATGCCGCCCTTGGTCTTGCCTTCACGCTCTAGGGGTTTTACCACGACTCTGTCTGCTAATGGTCTGAGGTTCATATTGTTCTCCTTGTCTCTTACGCGCTGTTAAAGTTTCTAACAAACCCTCTCCCCTTGTGGGAGAGGGCAGGGGTGAGGGGAATAAATTAATCACCCGCCCCTAACCCCTCCCATCAAGGGAGGGGATATTTATATATTAGTAATCCATCCCGCCCATATCAGGCATACCACCCATTCCGCCCATGCCTGGCATTCCACCCATGCCGCCCATTCCTCCCATCCCGCCCGGAGGCATTCCGGCCGGCATCTCGGGTTCGTCGCCCTTGACATCGGTGATGGCCGTGTCGCTGGTCAGCAATAATTCCGCGATGGATGCGGCATTGATAAGGGCGTAGCGTTCCACCTTAATCGGGTCGAGAATCCCGGCCTTGACCAGGTTCTTGAACTCGCCGGCGATGATATCGTATCCGAACTGCAGGTCCGGGTTGCTCTTTATCTTGCGCATAGCCACGGACGGCTCAACGGCGCTGTTGGCCAGCAGTTGGCGGAACGGCGCCTCCAATGCCTGGCGCACGATGGCCAGTCCGATGGTCTCATCATTTTCCAAGTCCAGTTTGGCGCTCTTCAGGTTATCAGCCAGGCGCATCAGGGTCACGCCGCCGCCCGGCACCACGCCTTCGGCATTGGCCGCCTTGACCGCGGCCAGGGCTGACTCAGCCCGGGCCTTCTTTTCTTTCATCTCGGCTTCAGTCGAGGCGCCGATATTTATCTGGGCGATGCCGCCGCTGAAACGGGCTATCCGCTCCTCAATCTTCTCCCGGTCGTAATCCGAATCGGTCTTGGCTATCTCGGACCTGAGTTTATTGACCCGCTCCTGGATTTTCTTATCCGCGCCCGCGCCTTCGATAATCGTGGTGTTCTCGGAATCGATGATAACCTTCTTGGCCCGGCCCAGCGAGGTCAGTTTCAGTTTCTTGAGTTCGATGCCCAAATCCTTGAATATGGCCTCGCCGCCGGTCATGATGGCGATATCTTCCAGCATATCCCGGCGCCGGTCGCCGTAGCCGGGCGCCTTGACCGCGACACACTCCAGGATGCCCTTGGTCTTATTGACCACCAGCGTAGCCAGCGCGTCTGACTCGATGTCATCCGCGATAATCAGCAGGGGCTTTTTGGCCTCAGCCAGCTTTTCCAATAGCGGAATCAGCTCGGCATTGGACGAAAACTTGTCTTCATAGATAAGAATGTAGGGCTCTTTGAGCACGGCCTGCATATTCTCCTGGTCCGTGATAAAATAAGGCGAGGCATAACCGCGGTCGAACTGCATGCCCTCGACGATTTTCACCTCGGTCTCAATGCCCTTGCCGTCGTCGATGGTGATGACGCCGTCCTTGGACACCTTCTTCATGGTATCGGCGATAATCTTGCCCAGGGCCGAATCGTTGGCCGAGGCAATGGTGGCAATCTGTTCAATCATCTCAGGCGTGGAAACCGGGATAGCCATCTTCTTCAGTTCCTCGACGAGGTAGGTCACGGTCTTCTTGATGCCCCGGCTGATGGCCATGGAATTAGCGCCGGCCACCACATAGCGCAGGCCTTCGGAAAATATGGCTTCGGCCAGGATGGCGGTGGTGGTGGTGCCGTCGCCGGTCTGGTCCGAGGTCTTGGAGGTGGCCTCCTTGATAATCTGGGCGGCCAGGTTCTCGTGCTGGTCGTGGAGTTCGATTTCATCGGCGACCGAATTGCCGTCCCGGGTGATGTTCGGCCCGCCCCAGCCCCGGTCAATCATGACATTGCGTCCGGCCGGCCCGTAGGTGGACTTGATAGCCCGGACCATCTTATTGACCCCGGCCTTCAGGGCATTACGCACCACATCGTCAAAAACTATATCTTTCGCCATAATTATAATCTCCTCTGTCCCCGCCTGTCCCGAATTTATTTCGGGGGCAGTATTTGTCGGGACTATTGCTGTCAAAGCTCTGTATTATATCAGCGCGTGTTTGAGATGTCAAGAAAAATATTATGGTGTGGCCATATTGTCAGGTGATGTGCGGTTGCTGACCCCGTTAGAAAGTCACCTAATTACATCTATACCAATGGTATAGGTTTTATTACCCAAGGGGTGGTCTTTCTAACGGGGCTGACACCCCACTGGGGGAGGGGTGGGGGACACTCCCCCTCGTTATAGGGGAAACCAGGTTTATATATAGTAGGCATACCGTCTATCTACGGAAGAAATACAGTTCTTCCGGGAAAGTAATGCAGTTTAATAACGGAGGAAATGCAGTTTGGCAACGGCGGTAATAAAGTTTAATAACGGAAGTAGTAGAGTTTAGCAGCGACGGTAATATAGTTTGGTAACGGAAGAAATGCAGTTTAGCAGCGTAGGAAATGCAGTTTGCCGGTGTAAGTAATACAGTTTAGCAACGTAAGAAATGCAGTTTATATAGGAAAGACATACAGTCGGGCGGCAGGTGATATTCCCCGCGATATTTATGAATTAGGTGTTGCGTTTCCGGAAACTGCGGAACTGCGGGAATTTATTTCGCCCTATAAGAATGCTTTTTTTCCCTTAACAGCATCAGTTGGGGTTGGTTGGTTTCCATCTCCTCTTTTCGCATGCTGTTATTTAGTACCTTTAAAAACAACCCTTTTATTTTCTGCCGAGATTTTCTCGTCAATTTCATTCCCGCATTCACGACAAAAAACCCTACGTTCTTCATCAATAAGTTCTGATTTAGCAACCTCGAAATTTCCACTGACAAATTTCAAAAGGTCATACCGGTTAGGCCCCGATACAAAATCTTCCGAGTTGCAACCTGGACATTTAATATTGCTTGTTGATTTCATATTGCACCTCATATATTCTATTGAATCTTTTTATAGAATAATCTAAGACATTAATCCGCCCCCACCCTCATCTACGGTTGCTCTGGCACTATCCCAGCCGGTCTGCCCTAAAATGCTTATTGATTTGGGAGGGTTTAATTTTCTAAACATCTTAGTTTTCGGATTACACACAATTACAAATGGACATTCCTTAAGGTTAGGAAGCAAAGGTTCCCTTCCTGAAACAAAATCCGATTGCTCAATTGCTATATATCCATCATTATCAGAACAAGGTAATACTTTATTCAGTATATTGGCTTTGTTTTTAGTATTATTCTTAAAGCATACTTGACAAGTTTTATTCCTACCTGAATGCCATTTGAAAGTATGCTTTTTAGTTTCACATTCAAAAATACATAGCGACTCTTTACAAAAATCCTTTCCTATCACCTTGTAGACAAAATAATCAATTAAGCAGGGACTTTCGACACACTCGTCAGGATACTTATGATTCCAGATTTCCCATACCTTTCGCCAAGCCAACGCATTCATTTGATCTATTAAACCATATTGATAGCAAAAAATATCCAGGAAACTGCTAATCAAAATAATATCTGTTTTTAGAATACGACTTCTTAGGGCGACCTTGGTAGTATTGATGTCACTGGCAACATCAATCTTGTCAAAATTCTTTGGATTCTTCCATACTCCTAAAACAACCATATCTCTCAAAAACATATCTGTCTTTTTATTCCCAAAACCAGACCCCCGGTTATCTATCAAAAGATTTCGCACCTTCTCAATATCATTATTGCAGAATGACAGAAAATCATAAGGTTCGATTTTATTGTCTATTAGAATTTGTGATGCGGTGATTGCGTATTTAACACGCTTGTCACTTTGGGATAATCCGGTAATTCCAATATTCTTTAAAAAATCTTCCGGATTCTGGTTGATATTTTTAATATCAAATATACTTGGGTCGTCTTTATATTTCTTAAATAGGTTCTCGAAATCTCTTGTGCCTCTAAAATCTTGATTAGCAGAAAAATACCTTATTCGACAAACCTCTTTAGGTTTCAGAGAATAGGTATCATACAATTCAGTAAAGGGTCGTCCCTTGTACTTAACGAAAACATCATGCAACACATCAGCAACAAGGGAACATTGAGACTCGTCTACTTTCGGATTTAATATCTCTTTATGATGTTTTTCCCAAACTTTATGGAATTCTGAGAAATATGCGAATTCTTCATTATCAAGGGCTTTTGTAACTCCTAATTCCGGATAGGATTGATAAAAGAATTGATTAATCTTTGATATAGAGCTTTGAATATCATTTAGACTAATCTCATCTTTCGCATAAGATTTAAGATCCTTTAGAAACTTTTTGAATAAATCTAATTCTTTCATAACATTGCTATTTTCGCATAAGAGAAAATATTGGAATGTTTTTCAGATATGGCATCCTTTAATCTCTTTGCGGACAACTCCAAATATTCCGCTTCCTTGTCAATCCCGACATATTTACGGCTATTTAAATGTGCGGCCACCCCAGTAGTTGAACTTCCGCAGAAAGGATCTAATACCAAATCACCTTCTCTAGTAGATGCCTGAATGATCCTGGTCAAGAGTTCCACCGGTTTCTGGGTCGGATGTTTACCAAATTTCTTTTCCCCGTTTTGTGGCGCTGACATTTGCCAGACATTACGCATCTGCTTATCGTTATTAATTTTCTTCATCAGCGCATAATTAAAACAATGCTTGCTTTTACTGTCTTTCGCCGCCCATAAAACTATCTCTGTGGAATGTGTAAAATAACGGCAGGAAAGATTGGGCGGCGCATTACGTTTATACCAAACAATGTCATTAAGAATCTTATAGCCCAGTTGCTGCATTGCAAAACCGATTGAATAGATAATATGGGTGGTGCCGGAGACCCAGATGGTGCCATCCGGTTTTAAGACCCTCTGGCAGGCACGCAGCCAATCCGTGGTAAACCTATGAGTTTCCTCTATGCCTTTTGACTTATCCCATTGGCCTTTATTGACTGAGACCATCTTGCCGGCGTGGCAGGTAATACCTCCGTTAGAAAGGAAATAAGGAGGGTCGGCAAATATCATATCAACGCTATTTTCTCGCGCCTGATTCAGTATCTCAACGCAATCGCCTTTAAGAAGTTTTACGGAATGTTCGGGATTATCGTAATAGACGCTAAAGGGTTTAGTAGCGTTATAAGTTGCTGAATCTTCACGGACATAAAACTCCATGGGATTTTTCGAGATGCCATAAGCATGTTCTGCTTTGAGTTTATTTTTGGGTTTCTTTGCCATAATAGAATAAGTATATCCTTTTAGTTTGTAAGGTCAATGATAATTGGATTGCTTTTATTCTACCATTTGCCTTGGGCTTGGGCAAGGTTTTGCGCCTACCTTATTAATGTTTTACCAATTAAATCTGGATTTCCAGATTGAATCGGATATGATGGGATGATATGGACCATAAGAGATTGTCATTCCTGGACCGGTTCCTGACGCTCTGGATTTTCCTGGCGATGGGCATCGGTGTGGCTATGGGTTACCTCTGGCCGTCCGTGGCCCAGTTCTGGGATAAGTTTATATCCGGCACGACCAATATCCCGATTGCCGTCGGACTCATCCTGATGATGTATCCGCCTTTGGCTAAGGTGAAATACGAGGAGCTGGGCCGGGTCCTGCGCAATACACGAGTCCTGATTCTCTCGCTGGTGCAGAACTGGGTCATCGGCCCGATTCTGATGTTCGCTTTGGCCATCATCTTCCTGCGTGGATACCCGGAATATATGGTAGGTCTCATCATGATAGGCCTGGCCCGGTGCATTGCCATGGTCATTGTCTGGAACGAATTGGCCAAGGGCGATAGCGAATACGCCGCGGCACTGGTGGCCTTCAATTCCATATTCCAGGTGCTGTTCTTCTCGGTCTATGCCTGGGTGTTTATCACGGTCCTGCCGCCTTTATTCGGGTTGCAGGGCGTGGCGGTCCAGATTACTATCTCCCAGATTGCCCAGAGCGTCTTCATCTATCTGGGCATCCCGTTCCTGGCCGGACTGATTACCAGATTCACCCTGATTAAACTGGTCAACAAGGATTGGTATCAGAACCGGTTTATTCCGGTCATCAGCCCGATTACCCTGGTTGCCCTGCTGTTTACTATTATAGTAATGTTCTCGCTCAAGGGCGAATACATCGTCAATCTGCCCCTGGACGTGGTCCGGATTGCCATACCGCTGTTGATTTATTTTGTGGTCATGTTCCTGGTGTCGTTCTATATGGGCAAGAAGGTCGGGGCGGATTATTCCCAGTCCGTGACGCTGTCATTCACGGCCGCCAGCAATAACTTCGAGCTGGCTATCGCCGTGGCCGTGGCGGTATTCGGGATTTCATCCGGCGCGGCATTCGCGGCCGTCATCGGCCCGCTGGTCGAGGTTCCCGTGATGATAGGGCTGGTAAATGTGGCGTTCTTTATCCAGAAGAGATATTATGCCGTAAAGCGGGTCCTGTTCCTGTGCACGCACAACTCGGCCCGGAGCCAGATGGCCGAGGGGCTGGGCAATTCATTCGGCCCGGAGAAGATTCAGGCCTTCAGCGCCGGAATCAAGCCCTCAGCGCTTAATTCTTATGCGGTCAAGGTGATGGCGGAAATCAATATTGACATTTCTAAACAACACGCCAAGGACGTGAAGGAATTCCTGGGCCAGCCTTTTGATTATATCGTGACTTTGTGCGACAGCGCCCGGCAATCCTGCCCGGTATTCTCGTCCAATGCCAAGAGATTGCACTGGGATATCGAAGACCCGGTTGATGTCAAGGGAACAGAAGAGGAGATTTTACTGGCATTTCGTCAGGCGCGGGATAAGATAAAGGGGCAGATAGAGCAGGATTTGCTTACTTAAGAAATTAATAATCAATTTGGCGTTACCGGGTTAATTGTGGATTCTGTCGCCTTAACAGAATTGTCATTTATCGTGCAAGTAATAAAAACAAGGAGTCGTTTTCTTTTTTCTGCCTCGGTTAAGTTTATGCCATAAGGTAAGCATTCTATAACTAGTGTTTTACTTTTCGGAATGATTATCTTACCTTTATATTTCAGCTTTAGAATATCTTCTTCGTTTATTGTTGAAATACTCTCTGCGCCATTAATAATAACTCCCCTATCTTCGCGGGAAAGGGAATATTCAAGAAGATAATTCACAGCGATTGCTTGACTGTCCGGTTGAATTTCAGGCGTAATTGTTATTTCGTAACCTGCTAACATCTCTCTTTTTAAGGATATCTTTCTTTCATTACCATCTTTTCCAACGTAGTGGAAATAATGAGGATAAAAACCCGTTCCGATAGAAACCGTACCTGTTCTGCCATTAAAAGTTAATATAGGAATTTTATGTGAACCAAACAACCTTCCCTTTTGGGCCGTGTGCACATCAAGAAACTGTTTTATTTGTTCGCGGTCAGTCAGATAATGGGTTTTAGTCCCATCCCGTAACACACAACGCTCATATTTTTCTCTCAATTCTTTTAAGATTTGCTGGTCGATTACTTCATCTAAAGCAACAAGGATACGGGAGTCAATAACAATTTGTTTAATGTCTTGCGGTGCTTGCCTGTCTTTTTGCGCTTGTTTGCTCAAGTCAAGTTGAGCCCGTAGTTCCTGCGCATATTGTTCAATTAAAGCAAGCAGTTTTACTTTTTCCTCTTGAGAAAGGACATTGATTTCTTTTATTGGGTTTTCCGATGGAGCGATATTACTATTTGCAGCGCATCCTACAAGTCCAAGAAACATTACAATTACTACAAAATAGTAATAGGTCTTCATTGCTAACTTATTGCGGCGGAGTATAAGTTACTGTCACTGATATCGTTTCTGGATTACAGACCAAGGGAATTATTGTAATACTTATTGTTAAGGATGCTGGTTGGTTCCCGTCTCCCTCATGTATTATCGTACCAGAACCCTTGTAAGTACCAGACCCTGGTGGGTCTTGACTTATGCTACTATCTGGGAGGCGCCACCCGCCTCCCCCTGTCTGCGCATAACTTACCTCAATCCTAACGCCATTTTTTATAGCGCATGGGGTTAATTGGAATCCACCACCTAATTCCCATGTAGTATCACTTGTCTGGATGGCTGTTAGGTTGGATGACTCTATAGAATTCTGTTTTTTCCCGTGGCTTGTTTCTACCTCAGCATTTGCAAGATATGGCACATCTGATGACATTACGCTATGCCCATAGAAAGACATATCTGAAGTATAAATATCAGGCCATCGTTGAACCCCGACTAAATCCATCACAAATGGATAAGGCCCATAGGTCTGGCCGTCAACAGTTAATGTAAAGAGATTTGAGATGTGTTCTGTTATTAAACCACACATAGCAAGATTTATTGTTCCGGCGCTGGGGTTATTGGGGTCCTGCCAGGCGGTGTAACCAACATTATGACCATCTATTTGGAACTGAACAAGCGGAACCTGATAATTGACCACATTATATCCTATGATATTAGGGTCTGAAGTGGTGTAAAAATTCATGGTGTATTCGCTACCTCTAAGGGAAATATCTATTGTTTGGTCAGAGTTTGGTAATGTTATTTTTGCATAACTGTCTAATTTTGAGATGTACGGTAGCGTTTGGGGCAGGTCAGCCAGAGGCGGAGAAAGTTGCGCTAATTGACTTTTAGCATACTGGAATAAAAACGGCACTATTTCACTCTTAATATGTTTTTCGCTACTCGGGGTATTAATAAGATAGTTAATAAAGGCGTTTAATTTACCAGTTGCCGCATTGGGATTATCCATAGGAGATGGCAGTTTGGCTTTTAATGCCTGTCCAATACCTTTATTATCTATTAAACCCTGAGCGACATAAGAATCTATAATATTTGCCATCTCGGCAGATGAGAGATTTACCTTAAATGTCACATAAGCAATTGCCTCAAGACCGGCATTATTAACCGCCCTAACTATCAGGATATGATTACCATAGCCCAACGATGATGCCTGAACATTGGTATTATTCTGGACAATAGTGGTATCAATTCTCGAAGAGACCTCTTTGATTCCTGACTCAGGGTCTGTTACATAATAATTAACAGGAACCTGTTGCGCCCAGTCATAATTGGCACATTGATAGGGATTAATAATAGTAATCACAGGAGGCGTTGTATCAACAGGCATTATTTCTACCGTAATAGATACCTCGGTATAAGGCGGCCAGCCGTGCGCGCCCGCAATGCCTCTGAACCGTAATAAATATGCATGTGAACCTTCTGATGTCTTGGTAAATGAGTATGTTTTGTCCAAGGTTTGCCCAAAGACAAAGCCACTTCCGGCTATAAGAACCCCATTCTCATAAAATCCCCATTGATAAATCGGGGCATCAGTATTTGCACTGAGGATGATATCATAAGATTGATTGGACGGCACTGTGAAAGGACCAGATATGGTAACTGTAGAACCGTATTCCGTTTTGGTTTGGCTGTTATCCTGCGCCAAGACCGGACTGCCGATTAGCAGGAATGAGATGAGAACCGCTAACCCCACTATCTTTGTTATGTTGTGCATACGAACTCCTTTCTCTTGACGCTGTCAACGCTATTATCATTTAGAAGTTATTTAATTTAATTATAACCATCATTTACAACTTGTCAAGCAGAATCTGATATTTTTATTGGTATGTTACCATTTCTTTCCTCCGAGTCAAGCGAAAGTGGCAATTCGAAGATACTATACTTAATTACCCCCCCCCTGTCATTTTCCCTTTAATTGCACAAGGATTTTTCCCGGGTAAATCTTGGATTTTATAGTTGAATAGAATATGATGCTGATTAAGAAAGGGTTTATAAATATATGAACAAATATACATTATTTGCCTTGATTGTGCTGGCGGCGTTTATCACATCCTGCACCACGATTACCACGGAGATTCCCAAAGCGCCGGCTAAGGTGGTGGTCCCGACTGACCGGACCATCTTTACCAAGGATGCCTGGCTGGGCATTGTAGGTAAACCTGTGGCCAATGGGGTAGAGGTCACGGATATCTATGTCAACTCTTCGGCCAAGGAGTCCGGTATAAAGAAGGGTGATATAATAGTAGGGTGCGACGGGATAGTATTTGACGATGGGATTAAAATCGCCAATATTGAATCGCTTTTATCAGCCATCAGCCAGAAGAAGGCCGGGGATGCGTTCAAGATAAAGGCGCTCCGTCAGGCGGAGATCATAGAGATAATCAATTCTATTTCTAATACCACTATGGCTATATCCAAGGAGGAGTTCCTGAAGAAATACCAGGGGTTCAAGGATGGCGGCAATCCGGGTGATAAGATGGAGTTTACGGCCCTGAAGAAGATAGAGGATAAAGAGTTTACGGTAACACTCGGTTCTGAGCCTAATAAGTTTCATCTGATTGAGCCGTCCAAGCCGCCCACTGAGCCCAAGCCGGAGATAAAGGATGGCAAGAAGGCCGGATGGATGGGCATCAGTATGGGCCCGGTCAAAGGACTGGCCACAATGGGCATGGCCAGGGAACAGGGCGGAATCAAGATAAACTCGGTCTCGCCGGCCTCACCGGCAGAGCAGGGCGGACTGAAGACCGGGGATATCGTTATCTCGTATGATGGCAATACCTTTTCAGGCGAGGAACCGAAATACCAGGAGAAGATGGCTGAGCATATCAAGGCCGTGGGTAGCGGCGGCATCGTATCGCTGAATATCCTACGCGCGGCGGATGAGATTGAATTGATGATTAATGACAAAAAGGAACCGACTGAATCAGATCCCGCTAAGGCGGGAGGGGAAATGAAGGATAGTGTTTCACCCTCTAATATCACGGATGTTATTAATAATCTCAAGGTGGGCGATGTGATGAAGGCCGGGATAACCAGGAATATCAAGAATATTTCATTGAAGATAACCCTGGGCACGAGGATGGCAGCCAGCGACAAGCCGGAGGTGGAGCCGGAGACCAATGACCAGATACATCCGGAACTGATGGATTACACCACGCCCATAGAGCAACTGGCCAAGCGGATTATCAGCGATACCAATATCACGGACAAATATGAAGACCTGCTCAAGCGCTACAGCGACGACCAGAAGAATGCCGATGATTTCCGTCTGCGTGATATGCGCTATCTGCAGCGCGACCCGTTCAAGATACCTAATATCTGTGATACCTTGATAGATAACCTGCAGAAAACAATTACTTATTATGAGTGGACATTAGTTAAAGTTATTGATGAACTAGATGAAGGAATAGTTTTATGTTCGCGTGGAGGGAGGGGACCGTTCACGCCTGAACTTAAAACTGGCATATCATTACAAGAACAGTGTAATCAGATTGAGGAGCTGCTTAAACGGGCAGAGGGATATCGCAAGCGGGCCTTTGCCGGGTTGACTGAGGGAGATATGGCATTTCTCAAGGATAATATCTATGGACTGACCGACCGCTGGATACTTGATAGTAATTTTGAAATGCCTGAGACCAACGAACGGGACAGGAAACTTCTGCAATTATGCGGCTATGTCAATTACCGGAAACTGTTTACCGCAAGCAATTTGCTTGCTGGTGTTTTATTGCCATCATATCTTGATGGGCTAAAGAAAGACATTGAACGCGAGGCCGGGGATAAAGAAGGGGTTCTTTTTAGCAAGGATACGCCATTTGGAAAGATTATCATCGGAGGCAAAGGTAATGACCGATACCAGGAGAATGCCGCAGTCATCATAGACATCGGCGGGGATGATTTCTATGCCAACCAACAAGGCGGGTCGGTTTATGAGACCGGCAAGCCGGACCAGCCGTTTTCTATTATCATTGATTTTGCGGGCAATGACCGCTATTCATCTTATAGATACGGATGCCAGGGCGCGGGCGTGATGGGCGTAGGCATACTCTATGACGGCGCCGGGGATGATATCTACATTGCCCAGGATTGGGCCCAGGGCTCCGGGCTGCTGGGCGTGGGAATTCTGGTTGACGCGGATGGCGAGGATTCCTACAAGGGACAGGAATATGTCCAAGGCTGCGGGCTGTTCGGCATCGGGATATTAATTGATAAGTCCAAGACGCAAGATGAGTCGGCTGGTGCCAACCCCGTTAGAGACCCGCTCCGCTCTAGCTTAAGCGAGGCAAGTAATGTTCCGGAAAGTGAAATCAAGACATCTGAGTCTGAATTAGATACTAACCAATCATTAACCGATGATGATATTTTTGATGAACCTGAGGATGAAGATGACATCTCTAACGGGGCGAGTGATTCCTATCAGGCCAATAAATTTGCCCAGGGCTTTGCCGGTCCCAAGGGGTTCGGCTTGCTGATTGACACGGCCGGGGATGATAATTATCTGGCCAGCACCAAGCATCCCAACGGCTATCCGGACAATCCGGGCACCTTTGACGGCTGGTCCCAAGGATGCGGCACCGGAATGCGGGCCTATACCGACCCGTCCATGAGCCGGTCCGGCGGCATCGGCGTATTGATTGACCAGGCCGGCGACGATTATTACGAAGCCGGCACATTTTCCCAGGGCGGCGGCTATTACTTCGGCTGGGGCATGCTGGCTGATGAAGGCGGGAATGATGAATACCTGGGCACCAGATATGCCCAGGGCTTTGCGGCGCATTCGGCCATCGGGTATTTCATAGACGAATCCGGCGACGACCAATACCGGACGCTCTGCGGGGTGGTGGCCGGGCTGTCCTGGGACCTGACCTGTGTGGCGTTTATAGACAAGGCCGGGAACGATACCTACGATGCCGGCGGATTCTCGCGCGGCGCTTCGGCGCACAACGGGTTCTGCCTGTTCATGGATTTAGGCGGCAAGGATATCTACAAAGACAGCGTGGCATTGGCTGGCGGCAATACCTATCACGGTGGGTATAGCTTATCCATCTTCCTGGATAAGGGGCTTGAAGAAAACATCTATCCCAAAACTATCAATGACAAGAAGATGGAAGTTTCCAGCCGGGTTCATAATAGTATAGAAGTCAACACCGAATACTCCATCTTCATTGACACGGACAAGGAATTGGAAGACCTGCTCAAGGATGACAGTTACAAGGGGATATTGAAGAATAATATTAAGGAAGAGACCAAGGAAGAGACCAAGGAAGAGAAGTAACCCAGTATATAGTATGTAGTATACAGGATACAGGATGCAGAATACGGGATACAATCATTCCGAGTTCACGTCCGCAGGCCGCATTTCGGGTTCACTTTTTGCCTTTTATGGATGTGCCGCGGCAGATGGCATTATCACCGAACTTTTCTTTCAGCTTGTCAATGGCCTGATGGAGTTTGGCCGCTTTGGCGTCAGTTGGTTTGGCGGTGTTACTGAACAGTTCGGCCTGGACTGTTGGGGCGGAGAAGTTGGCGGCCTTGACGCCCAGGAGCCGGATTTTCTTTCCCTTACAATCAAAGCCGGAATAGAGCTGTTTGACGGCTTGATAAACCATATCATCAAAACAGGTAGGCGCATCCAATGTCAGGGCCCGGGTATAGGTGTCGAATCCGGTCAGCCGGATTTTGAGCGTGACAGTCCGGGTCTTGAGGTGGTGCTGCCTGAGCCGACCGGCCACCTTTTCGCTCAGGCGCATCAGGGTTCGGTCGATGACCGCGCGCTCTGAGGTGTCGCGGTCAAATGTGATTTCGTTACTGATGGATTTGACCTCGCCTTGGGCCTGGACCTCGCGCGGGTCAATGCCGTTAGCCAGTTGATGAAGCTGGTAGCCATTGGCGCCGAGCAACGCAGTGAGTTTGGCCGGCTGGGCATCAGCCAATTGGCCGATGGTGGTGATGCCGATGCGGTTTAGAATGATTTCGGTCTTTTCGCCCAGCCCGGATATCTTGCGGATGTTAAGCGGCCGGAGGAATTCCTGCAGGCGCTCGGGCCGGACCTCGACCAGACCGTCCGGTTTACGGAATTCCGAGGCGATTTTGGCGGCCATCTTATTGGGCGCCAGTCCGACTGAGGCGGTCAGGCCTAATTCCTTTTTTATCCTGTCCTTTATCTGCCGGCAGACCTCCATCGGGCCTTTGAACAGGTGATGGGTCCGGCTGATATCCAGAAACGCCTCGTCCACGCTGATGGGTTCGACATCGGGCGTGAAGTCAGCCAGTATGGCGAATATTTCTTCTGATACGGACATGTATTTTCCCATATCGACTGGCAGGAATACGCCTTTGGGGCATTTGCCATAGGCGATGGAGATAGGCATGGCCGAATGGATGCCGAATTTACGGGCTTCGTATGAGCAGGTAGCTACCACGCCCCGGCCCTGGCCGCCTTTTGGGTCTGAGCCGATGATAACTGGTTGGCCTTTGAATTCGGGATGGTCGCGCTGTTCCACAGCCGCAAAGAAGGCGTCCATATCTATATGGACAATGTAGCGAGCGGACATAAGTAAAGTTTTATCGGCCGATTATCTCCGTCTGCCCCGGAAACGGCCCGGCCGGCGCGCGGCCCAGACCACGGTCCGGACAAATTGTTCCTGGGGTATTTCCGGGTGCCGGGAAATAGGCAGCGGGGTCCGGATAAGTTTCTCGATATCGGCCACATCGCGGCTCTGGTCCGGCGTGGCAAACGAGATGGCATGCCCGGGACGCCCGGCCCGGCCGGTCCGGCCGATGCGGTGCACGTAGTATTCGGTATCATCCGGCAGGTCGAAGTTGATGACCAGTTCGATGCCGCGCACGTCAATGCCCCGGGCGGCCACGTCGGTGGCGACCAGGACCTTGTGCCGGCCTGATTTAAATCCGTCCAGGGCTTCCTTGCGCTGGGCTTGGGTCCGGTTGGAATGGATTTCCGAGGCGCTGTAGCCCATCATCCGGATGGCCTTGGCAATCTTGCCGGCCTGGTGTTTCATCCGGACAAAGAGGAGCACCGAGCCGGGATAACGGGCCAGCATCTTGTTGAGTAATCTCAGTTTGGCGTCTGATTTGACAATGAACAGTTCCTGGGTGATTTTATCGGCTGTGGTGCCGGACGGCGCGACTTCTATTGATAGGGGCAGTTTCATATGCCGGGTGGTGACATCCATGATTTCCTTGGCCATGGTGGCTGAGAAGAGCATGGTCTGCCTTTTCTTGGGAATGAACGACATTATTTTCTCGACCTGCGGGGCGAACCCCATATCGAGCATCCGGTCCGCCTCATCCAGCACCAGCATAACCACGTTGTCCAAGCGGACGTTGCGGCGTTCCATATGGTCCATCAGCCGTCCCGGGGTGGCGATGATGACTCTGGGATTGCCGCGCAGGGACCTGGTCTGGTCATATAGCGGCACGCCGCCGACCAGGAATGTGGTTTTAAGCCCGAAGGCCTGGGCGATCGGGCGGAAGGCCTCGTCAATCTGCATGGCCAATTCACGGGTGGGCGCCAGCACCAGGCCGACTCCGGGCCTTTGGGCCAGACTTTGGATCATGGGAATGGCGAAGGCGTGGGTCTTGCCGGTGCCGGTCTGGGCTATGCCGACGATATCAGCGCCCTTGATGGCCTGGGGGATGACCTTTGACTGAATCGGAGTGGGGGTTTTGAATTTGATGCGCTCGAGTACGTCGAGTATCTTGGGCGCAATACCCAATCCGTAAAAACCCTGTCCGGGCTGGTTGCTTGGTTCGTTCCGGCCTATTTCGGGAAATGGCATATTTAATTCCTTCTGTATTTTTTGGTTAATGTTATTAATGGGATTTTACACATTTTTAGCTTATTAGTCCATATATTTCCGGAACCAGAGTTCCAGCATCAGCAGGGCCCAGAGCCGGTCGCCGTGGTCGACATTGCCTGAAAGGTGTTCATTAATTAAGCCCTGAACCGGTTCGGGCTGGAGATAACCTCTTTTCCTGATTATTTCAGGCGCTAGGATAGACTGGAGATATCCTTTCAGTTCGCCCCGGAACCAGCGACTTACGGGTACGCCGAATCCCATCTTGCCCCGCATCAGGATTTCTTCAGGCAGGAATTCCTTCAATGATTTCTTGAGCAGATGTTTGAGCGTAAATCCCTTGAGTTTCATCTGGGCCGGGATGCCGGCGGTGAATTCCATGAGTTTGTGGTCCAGGAAGGGCGAGCGGGATTCCAGGGAATTGGCCATGCTGGCGATATCCATCTTGACCAGCAGGTCTTCAGGCAGATAGGCCATCACGTCCGTATAGAGCATCCGGTCCAGGTGATTATCAGCCTTGGAGTTGTTATAGATATCCAATAAATAATTCTCGGCCGGTTGGATCAGGGATTCCTTCATCCGGTTGGAATATAGCTTTTGCCTGAGGGTGGAATTAAAGCAGAGTTGCCAGACCAGGTAGCGCTGGGCCGGCGGCAGGCTGGCCACGGCCGTAAAGCGTTTCAGGCGGGTGAAGAAACTCTTGGGGTCGGCTATGCCCAGTGGCGGAATCAGGAAATGCGCCATCCGGCTGAATATCCGGGCCAGGGGCAGTGACATCAGTTTCTGGGCCAGATAGCGCGGGTAGCCGGCGAAATTCTCGTCTCCGCCGTCGCCGTTCAATGCCACGGTGACATGTTTGCGGGTTTCCAGGGCTACATAGTAACTGGGCAGCATGGACGAATCCGCATAGGGCTCGCCATAATACCAGGCCAGGTCCGGCAGGATATCTATGACCTTGGGGGTGACGATGAATTCATGGTGCTCGGTCTTGAAATGTTCAGCCACGATTTTGGCGTATTTGAGCTCGGAATAATCCGTTTCGCTGAACCCGATGGAGAATGTTTTGATAGGCTGTGAGGAATTCCGGGCCATCAGGCCGACAATGGCTGAGGAATCAATACCGCCTGAGAGCAGGGCGCCCAGGGGCACGTCGCTGACCATTCGGATTCGGGTGGATTCTTCAAGCAGTTCCATAATCCGGCGTTGGTATTCCTCTTGGGAGAGCGAATGCTTGGCCCGGTAGTCAATTTGCCAGTAACGTTCTATCTTAATAGCGCCGGTGGCATTACATATAAGATAGCTGGCCGGCGGGAGCTTTCGGATGCCCTTAAAGATGCTCAGGGGTGAGGGTATATAATAGTAGGTGAGATAATTATCCAGCGCGGCTGGGTCTATTTCCTTTTTGACCTCGGGATTAACCAGGAGTGCCTTCAGTTCAGAGCCGAAGATAAGATATTTATCTGTGTGCGCATAATAGAGCGGCTTTTTGCCCAGCCGGTCCCGGGCCAGGAAGAGCTGTCTTTTGTTATTATCCCAGAGCGCCAGGGCAAACATGCCTCTGAGGTGTTTCAGGCATTCAACGCCGTATTCCTCGTAGAGATGGACAATCACTTCGGTATCAGTTTTGGTGTAGAAGGAATGGCCTTTTTTGAGCAGGTCTTCGCGCAATTCCTGAAAGTTATATATCTCGCCGTTCAGGACCAGCCAGATGGATTTATCCTCGTTATGGATGGGCTGGTCGCCGGTAGTCAAATCAATAATAGCTAATCGCCTGATGCCCAGCCCGACTGGCGTTTGGTTATTGGCGTTTGGTGATTGGTGCTTGTTATTGTAGATGCCTTCGCTGTCCGGGCCGCGGTGGATGATGGTGTTGCACATCCGGTGCATTAGGTTGTCAGATACCGGGGTATTGTCAAAGTTTATTCTGCCGCAAATACCGCACATATGAAACGATTCAACCAAACATCCATGATGGGGTCAAGGAAAATTGTTCCGCCTTTAGCGGGATCTGCCTCGAGCATGACAATCATAGATGATCCCGGTTGCGGCGCTATTTATGGAGCTTAATAAACAGGGTGTCGCTCTTGAGCAGTTTTGAACGCAGGTATGGCGTAGTTCGGTCCTTGTCATTGCCGACTTTCTCCATCATCATTTTCAGCTCGGCCTGCTGTTTTTTGTTGATTGAAACGAACTGTAGTCCGGCCAGCCCAAAACTCATATCATCCGACAGTTTAAACCAAACCACCTGCGCCTTGGCGCGGATGGGCTTGTTCCGACTGGTGGGTATGGAGATGTCCAGGAGGATCTTGTTCTGGAGCTGTAATTTCTGCTTGGTGGCGCATTGGATCCCGCTTTCTGAGATATCCAGGCAGGGGTATTCGTAAGAGGTAGGCTTGCTTGACAAACCGAAGAGGATTTTTTCCCGCTTTCGGGCTCTCAGTCCGGGGACGATATAACGTTTATGAATGCGACGTTCTTGTCCCATAGGATCCTCCTTTTATTTTTGGAACCGGCCATACAGGGAATCGCCTTTAAGCATCTTGGAACGCAGATAAGCCGTGGTTTGGTCCTTGTCACTACCGAATTTTCCGATTAATTCCTTTATGGCGGTTGTTTGTTTGTCATCCAGGTCGGAGAATTGCAGGCCGACCAGGCCGGAATTACCTGAGAGCTTGACCCAGACCACCCGGGTTTTAATCCGGATGGGATTATTGCGATTGTTAGGGATGGAAACATCAAGAATAAGCTTATCTTGGGGTTTCAGTTGTTTGTTAACGGCTATCTGAAGCCCGCCTTCTGAGATGTCCATGCAGGGGTATTCCTGCGAGGTGGGCTTGCTGGATAATCCGAACATAGTTGATTCGCATACCCGCGCCCTTAAGCCGGTAACCACATAACGTTTATGAGCTCGACGTTCCTTATCCATTTATGCATTCCTCTCGTAATTAATCATGTCGCATCAGGTATCTTTTCAGCGTCCCCAGTAATCCACCGGTTCCAATGTCCATCGGGAGATGGGTTGAATAAATGCCCGCAAGCGGCAAGAGCATCTTTAATAAATCAGTATAGGAAAATATGATACATAGTAAAGATATTATGCTGTTAAAAATCCCCTTATTTTTTTGCCTGAGGTACAAACTAAAATACTGCCTGGCCTGTTTATTATAACCATATACCAAAGTGGTCAGCCCTCCTGCATAATTACGGTGCATATCGGCATAGGATAATTGTCCGAGGTTTATTTTCTGGAGTTCTTCCTGATTGATTTTGATGCCGAGGGTTTCAAGCTGTTGCTTGTGTTGCCCGATGAATTCACTGACATAGCGAATGAATTCCGCTGACATGGTGCGCGGGTTGCTCAAGGTGATAGATTTAATATTGCGTCTCCAATATCCCAATAGATGCGGGATGGCTTTGAATTCACCTTCCAAAGACAGGCGACACCAGGTCGGGAAATCGACCAGGTTCAGGTAGTCCGGCTGGATAAATCCGCCCATCTTCAGGAGGGCTGATTTTCTGATCATCACGGTCGGGGCAAAGATAAAATTTTCGGTTCTGATAAGACTTTTGAGGGCCGAGCCGAGCGGAGAATTATTTCTCATGCTTACATCTTCGGGTATCCTGTGGTAAAAGATTTTGTCGCCGGACTCATTAGTGATGATGCCATCGCCATAGGTCATAATGATATTCTTATCTTCAAAGTAAGGTAATTGGCGGGCTAATTTGTCTGGAGGCCAAAAGTCGTCGCCTTCCAGGATGGCAATCAGGTCGCCCTGCGCCTCTTTAAGCGCTTTATTATAGGTGGCGCCCAATTGATGGGCGCCTCGATGCTCTTGATAGATATATTTTATTCGGCTATCAGGGAGTCCCCTGATGACTTTTGAGGTCCTGTCAGCTGAGCCGTCATCTACGATAATCATTTCCCAGTTTTGGTATGATTGGGCAATAACCGAATGGATGCAATCGGCGATATATTTCTCATGGTTATAAGCAGGCGTAATGATTGAAATCAGAGGTGATGGCATTATTTTTCTTTGGTTTTTGAGGATAGATAATGTTTCAGGGCTTCCGGCCATGGTCTTAAAGAAGTAAGTTTCTTGCTGGCCAGTGCCGAGAAGAGAGGCCTTTTTACCCCGGCTTGTTCTTCTTGTTCTTGTTTCGGTTCAATCTTAACTTTGATATTCGATTGCTTGAATATCTCCCGGGCAAATTCGTACCAGGTGCAATAACCAGAGTTGGTTAGGTGATAAATTCCGGATGAGTAATTGTGCTCCAGCATCTCTTTTATTTTCAAGGCCGCATCGTAGGTGTAAGTCGGGCTTGAGGTGATATTAGAAGTAACCTGCAGTGTTTTGCCGTTTTTGGCAAGTTTGAGCATTGATTCCACGAAATTAGTTTTACCTTTGCCGAGACACCCGGCCGTGCCGAACAGACTGGCCACCCGGATCACATAATAATCAGGAATGAGTTTGACGAAGAATTCACCGGCCAGTTTAGAGATGGCATAGACATTAAGCGGATTGGGAATATCATCTTCATTATAAGGCCTCATCTTTCGGCCGTCAAAGACATAGTCGGTCGAAAAGTGAATGAGTTTTATATTGAATAACCGACAGGTGTTTGCCAGGTCCCGGACCGCAGTGGTATTAACCAGGAAGGTTTGGGCCGGGTTTTTCTCGCATTCAGGGACATTATGATAAGCCGCGGTGTTAATAACGATGTCCGGTTTGTAGTCCTCTATGATTTTGCGGGTTTTGAGCGAATCCGTGATATCGATATCTTTAATGGTTAGTCCTTTAATGGACCAATGACTCTGCTGAGCGCCCAAGCGCTTTACCGCCGAATCTGATATTTTGTTGTTTCCCTGGAATACTTTTATTATGTCCGTGCCCAGTTGTCCGTCAGAACCGATTAGAAGGATTTTCATAGATCAATGCGCCTCCTTATTTTTTACATACAAAATGCCAGTAAGGCAGTTTATCTGAAACGGTGACCTCGTTGAATGAGTCCCTTAAAGCCAGAATCTGTTTTTTACTGAAGCGTTGTTCTATCCGGGTGAAAAAACGGTCATAAACATCCTGGTTAATTCTTGCGATACTTTTTTTATTATATGCGTCATAGAGAGGGATGAATTGAGACAATCCAAAGGGATGGGAAAGCTTTCCTAACCATATTAGCGGCAGATATATCAGGATTGTGGCAACCCAGGTAAACGAGGATCGAAGTATCGGGTTTCTGATTCTTGCAACTGCCTTCCGTAAGGCGGTCGTTATAAAAAGCAAAATATGGAAATGAATCGGTTTGTTGTCCAGGGCGTAATACAAATACACCAGTAGAACCGGAGCATATTTTTTTAGAGTACGAATTTCATCAAGAGAATTAGTGGGCAGGTGGTGCAGAACGCCGAGGCAAAATAAAATATCGGAAAAATTATCTCTAAATGGCAAACGCCGTAAGTCGCCCATAAAGAACAATGAGTTTTTTGCATCCTTAAGATTACGGCGTGCCACAAAGATGGACTCGGAAAAATCAACCAGGACCAACTCACGGCATTTATCTTTCAAAAAATAACTCCATCTCCCTATTCCGCATCCCAAATCGCACACTCGTGAATCAGCTAATCCGGATAAGTCAATTAGGTTAAAATATTGCAGGAATTCTTGTTCGTGCTCTGGTAATATCTTTGGGAACCGCTGCCACTCCTCGCCAAAAGTAAACTGGATGTCCTCGGCAAACTCAAGCGGCATCCTGTTTGTTTTTCCTGCGGTTATTTGCATTCGTTTCTTGAGTGTATCCGGATATCTTGAGGACTCGAGGAGAATGATTACATCATCAACAATGGGATAAACAGAACCGTCTACGATTAATCTCCCTTCGGCAACCTCTAGTTTTTTAGAATCAAAGATATCCTTTAATGTCTCTATTTTATTGGAGTAATACATAACATTAGTTCTTTTCCGCCAGCCGCTTGATTCTGAGCCTGTCAAGAACGCCTGATTTTTCCAAAAATGGTAACTGTCTCTGACGGCGTCTCGCCCGGCAAGAGGGATAGAAGTTACTGGTGAGGTTATTACACCGAGTATTCTCAAAACTTAGTTTCCGAAGAGAAGTTGAAGTTCCCTATCTTCAACGCCGGGGTTACAAAACCGCTGCCGCCGAAAAACCCGCTGCGTAATTCGGTCTGACGGGAAATCAATTCCACATTGGACAGCATATTAAGAACGCTGTCGGTAAACCGCATATTTTTAACGCCTTTGGTAATGACGCCGTTTTCTATCAGAAACGTTCCATTACGGGTCATGCCGGTGATAGTCATTTTCATAGGATCAAGGACGTTGGTGTAATGGAATTCCGAAACCAAAATTCCCCGGTCGGTGGAGCTAATCATTTCTTCTAGCGAGGAATTACCGGGCAGAAATACCAGATTGGTGGGTATCGGACCGGAGGCATTGGGTTGGGGCAGGGCATGTCCGGTGGAAGCGCACTTGGCCTTTTTGGCCGTTAAGCGGTCATGCACCACATTACAGGCCACGCCTTTGTCCACCAGCACCACTTTTTTACGGGGCATGCCTTCGAAGTCAAAGGGCATACCGAGGATATCCGGATGATAAGCGTTCTCGACGATAGAGATATTATTGCCCATAATCTTTTTACCGAGTTTGCCGGCTAGGAAACTCCGGCCTTCCTGATAGGACAGGGCTCCGAATCCGCGGAAGGCCAGGAAGAAAAGAAGTTCCACAGCCGCAGCCGGCTCCAGTATGACCGTATAGGCCCCGGCTTTTATATCAACCGGGTTTTTTGATTTTACTGCCTTGTCAATGGCAAGCTTGGCAATCTGGGCCGGTTTTATCCGGGTATAAAACCTGGATGTTTTGGTGGCTTTGCCGCTGGAGTCAGGTGTCATGGCTGTGCAGGTAAATTCAGCCGAGGTCGAGGCATAATGGGCAAAAAGTCCTTTAGAATTGGCGATGGTTAGAGCCGAGGCATCATTAGAAAAAATGCCTGAGATATTTAGTGAATTATGGCTGGCTTCCAGTACCGCCTCTTTTATGCCGATTGCCCGTTCGGTCGGCGTGATGTCAGCGGTTTGCTGGTTATGGGCATTGACTGGGGTGTATTCTTGTTTGCCGAGCAGTCCGAATTCAGTGCCCTGGGCCGTGACAAAATAGCGGCAATTCCGGGCGGCCCGTTTCAGCGAGGCGTCATTCACCTGGTTGAGCATAACCCGGGCTACCTTGCCATTATTGATGACCCGGACAATTACGCCCAGGAGATTGTTTTCCGAAACGTTCTGGGTGATGATGTTATCCGCATAGCGGGTCAGGGCGCTGGAGGAATTGTCCATAATGACTTCAACCTGTCCGGGCTTGAAATAGTGGATTATTTTATCGATAATTTTACGGGTTTCGTTAGGTGCATAGGCTGATTTGCTTGTCTTCTGGGCGGCGGCACAGGTGGATTCTAAAGGCATAACTACTTCTCCTTTTCGAGGCTGCCATTAACCCTTCGGCGCGCTCAGGGTAAACTCCGGAGCGTTACGATCCGGGGGAGTCCCGCTAAAACGGGATAAACTCCGCGACATCGGGAATAAATCAGCATCAAGGATAGCAAATAGCCTGATTTATTCCAAATATTATTGTAAAAATTAACGCTCTGGTGTTGAATCATCCTCGCCGCTTCGCATTTTGGCGGTACCGGAGGCGGCTGCTATACGATAAGCCGAACTATTATTTTACTGACCTAAAAATAATAAATATTTACAAAATTTTATATATTTCCTTGACATATTATTAATTTCATGTAAACTACATAATTCCGTGCTTTATCGAGAAAGGAGATAAGAATGGCTACAGTATCAGAAGTAATGGATAATGTCAAGACCCTGAAGGATGAGGAAAAAAGCCAGTTATTGTTGGAGGTCATCAGCAATTCGAGCGTGAGCTGGCTCAAGGATTTCGTCAAGTCATTCGAGGACAAATTTGGCGTGAGCGCAGCTATGCCTGTGATGGCCGCAGCCGGTCCGGCCGCAGCCGCCGGGGCAGGCGAAGCCGAGAAGAAGGAGGAGAAGAGTTCATTTGATATTATCCTCCAGGATGCCGGCGCAAATAAGATTCAGGTAATTAAGGTAATTCGCGCCATCACCAATCTCGGTCTGAAAGAGGCCAAGACCTTGACCGATACGCCGCCGCAACCTGTCAAAACTGGAGTGCCCAAGGAAGAGGCAGAGAAAATCCTCAAGGAACTTGCCGCGGCCGGCGCCAAGGTAGAACTTAAGTAATTAATTACAATCCAGCGCCTGTCATTTAAACCGATGGGCGCTGGATTATATTTTATATTAAAATACTAACGCGTGTTTCAGGCCATTTCTGTAATATATCTTATTTCTCCCCAGCGGGGAGAAGGTGCCGCTATTCTATCAAAGTAGAGTTATAAAAGATTTATGAAAGAAACATTTGTTTACAAGAAAAACCCGTTCCCGTATTTGTTCCCCGAATTGTCCCCGGTTCAGGTTGAGGCCTACCAGCGGTTTACCCAGCAGGATGTCCCGCACGCCCAGCGCAAGAATATCGGGCTGGAAACGCTATTCAGGGAGACCTTCCCGATAAAATCGTACGACGGCAATTATTTCCTAGAGTATCTCTGGTACGAAATCGGCCAGCCGCATTATACCTCCGAGGAATGCCGGGCCCTGAAGATAAGTTATGCCGCACCCTTGCGGGCGCGGCTGAGATTGAATAAGCCGGAACCCATAGAAGAATACGTTTATTTCGGCGATTTGCCTTTGATGATCGGCGGCGGCGAATTCATCGTCAATGGTATTGAACGCATCATCGTTAGCCAGATGCACCGTTCGCCCGGCGTGGATATCAAGGATGAAATCGTGGGCGAGCGTCGACATTTCATCGCCACAATCATTCCGCAGCGCGGTAGCTGGCTGGAAATAAGCACCTCCAAAAAAGATACGGCCACGATAAAAATAGACCAGGGCACGGCCCTGCCCCTGACCATATTCCTGCGGGCCATGGATGAGAATCTGTCTTCGGACGCCCAGATTATCAAGACATTTTACGAAACCGAAATAGTCAGAATCAAGGAAGGTGTTGCGGCCAACGCCCTGGTGGGCCGGTACGCCGCGGTGGACGTGATCGATCCACAGTCCGGCAAGGTGGTTCTGAGGGCCGGAGAAAAGATTGCCGAGGAAACCGCCATCCACCTGACCGAGTCAGCCGGGATACAGGAACTGGAATTAATAACTAACCTGGAAGATTTTCTTATCATTAATACATTAGCCCAGGACCCGACCAAGTCAACCGATGAGGCGTTGCTCAAGATATACGCCAGGTTAAGGCCGGGCATGCCGGCCCAGCTGGACAGGGCTAAATACATTTTCAACGAGCGGTTCTTTGACATCAGCCATTATCAACTGGGCATGGTCGGCCGGTTCAGGATTAACCGTAAATTCGGTCTGAACGTACCGGAGACCGAACAGACCCTGTTAAAGAGCGATATTATTGAAATACTCAAATACCTGATAAAACTCCGCAAGAATGTCGGGCAGGTGGATGATATAGATGATTTAAGCAACCGCCGGATTCGGGCCATCGACGAACTGGCTGCGGACGAGATAAGAAAAGGATTCTATAAGCTGAAACGGCTGGTGACGGAAAGATTAAGCGCCGCCACCTCGGCCGCGGCCCTGGCGGATGCCAAGAACAAGGAGAAATTAACGCCGCGTGCCCTGGTTGATTCCAAAATCATTTCCGCGGCCATCGAGCATTTCTTCGAGCGGGGCGAGCTTTCCCAGGTGGTGGACCAGACCAACCCGCTTTCGCTCCTGACACACGAGAAACGCTTGAGTGCCTTGGGTCCGGGCGGCTTGAACCGGAAACGCGCCGGCTTCGAGGTGCGCGACGTGCATCCGTCCCATTACGGACGGGTCTGTCCGGTGGAGACTCCCGAAGGCGCCAATATCGGACTGATTACCTCGCTGGCCACTTTCTCCAGGGTGGACAAATACGGGTTCCTGGTCACGCCTTACCGGCTGGTCAAGAACGGACAGGTGACCGACGAGGTGCATTACCTGAGGTCGGACGAGGAAAAAGATAAGGTGTTGGCTCCGGCCGATATCGAGATGGACAAGAACGGAAAAATTACCGCCGATAAGGTGTTGTCCCGTTTTAACAAGGAATTCAAATTCGTCAAGCCCGAAGAGCTTAATTATATCGATCTGTCGCCGTTCCAGGTGGTGGGCATTTCAGCCGGGTTGATTCCCTTCCTGGAGCACGATGACGCCAACCGCGCTTTGATGGGTTCGAATATGCAGCGCCAGGGTGTGCCGCTCATTTCCACCGAGCCGGCGATTGTGGTTACCGGACTGGAAAAAACCGCGGCTGAGAATTCATCACTGGTGGTCCGGGCGGAAAAGAATGGACTGGTGACTTATGTCTCGGCTGACGAGATTATCGTAAAGACAACGGAACGGGCCAATGACAATGAAATCATCGTTGAAGGCGAGGAAACACTGGAGGGCTACCGAACTTACGAATTAAAGAAATTCCACGGTCTGAAGGAACGGACCTGTCTGAACCAGGTTCCCTGCGTCAATGTGGGCGACAAGGTAAAAAGGGGGCAGGTGATTGCCGACGGGCCGGGCACGGCTCAGGGCGAACTGGCACTGGGACGCAACGTCTTCGTGGCTTTTATGCCCTGGGAGGGCTATAACTTTGAAGACGCCATTATCGTCAGCGAAAGACTGGTTAAAGATGACACCTTTACCTCGATTCACATCGAGGATTTTGAGGCCGAGACCCGGGAGACGAAATTCGGCAAGGAGGAGTTCACCCGTGATATCCCCAACGTGCCGGAGAAGGCCCTGAAGAACCTGGATGAAAACGGTATCATCCGGGTCGGCACCAAGGTAAAGGCCGGCGATATCCTGGTGGGCAAGATAGCGCCCAAGAGCAAAAAGGAATTGTCTCCCGAAGAGAAACTGCTCCACGCCATTTTCGGAAAGGCCGGCGAGGATGTCAAGAATATGTCGGTTGAGGTCCCGCCCGGCGTTGAGGGCATCGTGACCGACACCCAGTATTTCAGCCGCCATTACGAGATGACTCCGAAGCAGCGGGAAGAGAAGGAAAAAGCCGCCAAGAAAATTGAACGCAATTTCGCCACCCAGCTGCTGAATATCCTGGAAGATAATATCAAGCCGATAGAAAAACTGGTCGGCAAGCGGATACTGCCGCGCCCGCTGACCTACGGCGCCCGGGGCACGATTAAGAATTTCACGGACCTGAAGGAGAAAATCAGGACCGTGCTCGATGCGCTGGAATATAAGGACAAGAAGGAAAAGCAGACCGTGGAAACGCGGATGAGCCAGATTCTGACCAAGTGCGAACAAATGGAAAATGAAAAGGACCTGAATATAAACAAGATAACCCGGGGCGATGACCTGCCGCCGGGCGTGCTGGAGATGGTCCGGGTCAGGATTGCCACCAAGCGCAAGATATCGGTGGGCGATAAGATCGCCGGCCGGCACGGCAACAAGGGCGTGGTGGCTAAGGTCATGCCCGAAGAGGATATGCCGTTCCTGGCGGACGGCACGACGGTCGATATATTGCTTAACCCGCTGGGCGTTCCGTCCAGAATGAACGTGGGCCAGATTCTGGAGACTACTCTGGGCTGGGCGGCCAATAAATTGAATATCAAGGTGGTTTCACCCATCTTTGACGGGGCCACGGAAAAGGATATTACTGATTTGTTAACCAAGGCCGGGCTGCCCGAAGACGGCAAGACCATGCTTTATGACGGCCGGAGCGGAAATCAATTCGGGGAGCGGATTACCGGCGGTTACGCCTACATCATGAAACTGCATCACCTGGTGGACGACAAGATTCACGCCCGCGCCACCGGGCCGTATTCGCTGATTACCCAGCAGCCGTTAGGCGGCCGGGCCCGGGCCGGCGGACAGCGCCTGGGTGAAATGGAGGTCTGGGCGCTTGAGGCCTACGGCGCCAGCCATGTCCTCCAGGAAATGCTCACCGTCAAGAGCGATGATGTGGACGGCCGGACCAAGATTTATGAGTCCATTATCAAGGGTGAAAATATCCTGGAACCGTCCATCCCGGTGTCGTTTGAAGTCCTGACCAATGAAATCAAGGGCCTGGGATTAAGCTTTAAATTAGAGAAACAGAAAGCCCTATAATATAAATATCTTATGATAGAAACAGTTTACGAACGGGTGAATGAATACAATGCCATCAGCATCAAAGTGGCCTCTCCGGAGGAAATAAAGTCGTGGTCATACGGCGAGGTCAAGAAGCCGGAGACCATCAATTACCGGACCTGGCGGCCGGAGCGCGATGCGCTGTTCTGCGAACGGATATTCGGCCCGGAAAAGGACTGGGAATGTTTCTGCGGCAAATACAAGGGCATAAAATACAAGGGTATTATCTGCGACCGCTGCGGCGTGGAAATCACCGTTTCCCGGGTCCGGCGCAAGCGGATGGGCCATATAAACCTGGCCGCGCCCCTGGTCCATATCTGGTTCTTCAAGACCGTTCCTTCGCCGCTCGGGGCGATTCTGAATATGAAGCTCTCGGCCCTGGAACGCATCATCTATTACCAGGATTATGTGGTCATCGAGGTGAAAAATAACAAATGCCCGCTCAAGGTCGGCCAGATTATCACCACCGACCAGCTGGATGACTATAATCTCAGGTATAAAAACGAGTTCCAGGCCGATATGGGCGGCCGGGCCATAAAGAAATTACTGGCCAATCTGGAAGTCAAGAGCATCTGCGCCGACTTAAAGGCGAAATTGAATAAGCTGGCTTCTTCCAGCCCCAAGGCCAAGGAGATATACAAGCGCCTGCGCCTGTTTGAGGCGTTCACCGCGTCAACCAATAAGCTGGAAAACCTGGTTCTGGAAGCCGTGCCGGTTATTCCGCCGGATTTAAGGCCGCTGGTTCACCTGGAAAGCGGCAGTTTTGCCACCTCGGACTTAAACGACCTCTACCGCCGGCTGATTAACCGGAACAACCGGCTGAAGAAACTCATTGAGTTAAATGCCCCGGAAGTCATCATCCGCAACGAGAAGCGGATGCTTCAGCAGGCGCTGGATTCGCTGTTTGACAACGAGCGTTGCCGCCGTCCGGTCACCGGCTCCAACGGCCGGGCCCTGAAATCGCTGGCCGACATGCTCAAAGGCAAGCAGGGCCGTTTTCGGGAAAACCTGCTCGGCAAGCGCGTCGATTATTCGGCCCGCTCGGTTATCGTGGTTGGCCCGGAACTGAAATTAGGCCAGTGCGGACTGCCCAAGCCGATTGCCCTGGAATTATTCCAGCCGTTTATTATCAAGCGCCTCAAGGATGACGGCCGGGTTGATACCATAAAGAGCGCCAAGAAGATGCTCGAGCGCCGTTCCGAAGAGGTCTGGGATATACTGGACGACGTGATTAAGGAACACCCGGTGCTCCTGAATCGCGCGCCGACCCTGCACCGCATCGGCATCCAGGCCTTCCAGCCCGTGCTGGTCGAAGGCAACGCCATCGCCCTGCATCCGCTGGTCTGCCCGCCGTTCAATGCCGACTTCGACGGCGACCAAATGGCCGTCCACCTGCCGCTTTCCTGGGAGGCGCAGCTGGAAACCAAAATCCTGATGATGGCCACCAAGAACATTCTTTCCCCGGCGCACGGCAACCCGGTCATCAGCGCCACCCAGGATGTGGTCCTGGGCATCAATTACCTGACCCTGGACAACCCGCAGTTCCGCAGCCCGGCCGCCGGAGCCGCCAAGGCAAAAGCAAGATATTATAACGGGTTGACCGAATCATTGATTGCCTGCGATCGTAAGGAGATTTCCGTCCATACCCCGATTAATGTCAAGATAGCCCATAAACCTGTTTATGCCAAGATCGGGCCGGACAAGCCGGCCGCTTCAGTCAATATATATAAAACCACATTAGGGCGTTTGATATTTAATAATATTTTCCCCGATGGCGATAACTATTACAACTACGAGGTGGACAAAAAGTCGCTCAATGAAATCATCTATAAATACCACAAGAAATACGGCAACGAGGCAACGGTGAAACTGCTTGACGCCATCAAGGAGTTGGGCTTTAAATGGGTCACCTTGAGCGGACTTTCCATCGGCAAGGACGACATCAAGATTCCGGTGGAGAAAGAGGCGATTATCAGGGAAGCCGAGGTTGAGGTGGCTAAAATCGAGCAGAATTACCGTAAAGGTTTGGTCACCTCGGGCGAAAGATACAACCAGATTATCGACTGCTGGACCCGGGCCAAGGAGCGGGTCGGCGATGCCATGATTAAGGGGCTGAAAGAAGACGTCCGCGACGGCAAGCCGCATCTCAATCCGGTTTATTATATGATGACTTCAGGCGCCCGGGGCAGCATCGACCAGGTCCGCCAGCTGGCCGGCATGCGCGGCCTGATGGCCAAACCGTCCGGTGAAATCATCGAGACGCCCATTAAAGCCAATTTCCGCGAGGGCCTGAGCGTCCTGGAATATTTCAGCTCCACGCACGGCGCCCGCAAGGGTTTGGCCGATACCGCCTTAAAGACATCCCAGGCCGGATACCTGACCCGGAAACTGGTTGACGTGGCCCAGAATACCATTGTCGGCACGATTGATTGCGGCACCTTAAACGGCGTTACCAAGGGCATCGTTTATAAAGGCGACCGGATCGATGTCTCCCTGGCCCAGAACATCGTCGGCCGGGTGGCCCGCGATAATATCGTCGACGTGGTGACCGATGAAATACTGGTCAAGGAAAACGAAGTGATAACCAGCGAGATTGCCAAGAAGATAGAGACCCTGGGATTCCAGAAGGTCCGGGTCCGTTCGCCGTTTACCTGCGAAGCGCCCGAAGGCATCTGCGCCCATTGCTACGGAATGGATTTGTCCACCGGCCGGCTGGTGGAAAAGGGCACGGCCGTCGGCATCATCGCCGCCGAATCCATCGGCGAGCCGGGCACCCAGCTGACCATGAGAACCTTCCATATCGGCGGCACCGCTTCCAGAACCCTGGAAGAATCCACTATCGTGGCTAAAAACTCCGGTGTTGTTAAATGCAACAATGTTAAGATGTTCACCAATCCCAAAGGCGAAACGATTGTTATCAACCGCAACGGCGAGATTATCATCGTGGACCAGAAGGACCGGGAAATCGAAAGATACACCGTTCCGGCCGGCTCCATCATCTTCTGCAAGGAAGACCAGGCCATCAAGGCGCGCCAGATGCTGGTCTCCTGGGACCCGCACAACGTCCCGATTATGACCGAAAAAGACGGCATCATCCGTTATGAAGATATCATCAAGGACAAGACCATGAAGGAGGAGACCGACCCGCGCAGCGGCATCAAGCGCAAGGTTATCATCGAGCACAAGGGCGACCTCCATCCGCAGATTATCATTGAAAACGCCAAAGGCGAAATCCAGGCCGTCTATGCCATACCCGAGAAGGCGCACCTGGAAGTTGACGAGGGTGAAAAAGTGGCCAGCGGCACCCTGTTGGCCAAGACCCCGCGCGAACTGGTGGCCTCGCAGGACATCACCGGTGGCCTGCCCCGGGTGACCGAATTATTCGAGGCCCGCAAGCCCAAGAACCCGGCCGTCATCGCCGAAATCGACGGGATGGTCGAATTCGGGGAGAAAAAACTGGGCAAGCGGACCATTATCGTCCATAACGAGGAAACCGGCATGCGGGTCGAACATACCATCCCGCCCGGCAAATACTTAAGGGTTCATCGGGGCGACCTGGTCAAGGCCGGCGAACCCTTAGTCGACGGGCCACAGGTTTTGGCTGATATCATGAGAATCAGCGGCGCGGACACCCTCTCGGAATACCTGCTCAAGGAAGTCCAGAACGTCTACCGTTCCCAGAACGTTACCATCAACGACAAGCACGTTGAGATTATCATTGCCCAGATGCTTCGCCGGGTCAAGATTGTCAAGAGCGGCGACACGGCCTTTATCGCCGGTCAGATCGTGGATAAATTCAGGTTCAAGGATGAAAACCAGAAGGTAGCCAAAAAAGACCATACCCCGGCCACGGCCAAGCCGGCCCTGATCGGCATTTCCAAGGCCACCCTGCAGTCCGACAGCTTTGTCGCCGCCGCGTCGTTCCAGGAAACCACCCGGGTCCTGACCGAAGCATCTTTATTCGGAAAGCGCGATAACTTGAAGGGTATTAAGGAAAATGTTATAGTGGGACGCATTATCCCGGCCGGCACCAGTTTCGGCGATTATGCGGACCTGGAGCTGAAAATAAAGGGACAGTCGAAATCCCTGGGAGACGAAACGGAAAAGATTCTGCCTGACTTAGAGGGCGAGCCGGTTCAGGCGGAAGCCGCGTTATAATAAATTAACCCCCTCACCTATCCTCTCCCCTATGGGGAGAGGGAAGGGTGAGGGGGAACTGGATTTGAAAGTCCATACAAAAAATAGGGAAAAATAGGAGAAGATATGCCGACGATTAACCAATTGATTAAAAGCAAGAGGCGGACCCCGAAGGTAAAATCCAAGGCGCCGGTGCTGGACCGCTGTCCGCAGCGGCGGGGCATTTGCACCCAGGTCAAGACCATGACGCCGAAGAAACCTAATTCGGCCCTGCGCAAGATTGCCCGGGTCAGCTTCTCTAACAAGAAGGAAGCCACGGTCTATATACCCGGCGAGGGCCACAACCTCCAGGAACACTCAATGGTCCTGGTCCGGGGCGGCCGGGTGCGCGATTTACCCGGCGTGCGCTACCACATCGTCCGCGGGGTCCTGGACTGCGGCGGCGTGGAAAACCGCAAACAGAGCCGTTCCAAATACGGCACCAAGGTGCAGAAATAAATAGAAAGAATAATTTATGCCAAGAAAATATAAATCACTGGATTACCTCCTGAAACCAGACCCGAAATACAACGACAAACTGGTCAGCCGCCTGATTAACAACATTATGAAGGAAGGCAAGAAGTCCACGGCCCAGCGGGCGTTTTACAAGGCCATGAACGTGGTCGAGAAAAAGATCACCGACGTCGGCCCGCTGGAGGCCCTGCTCAAGGCTATTGACAACGTCAAGCCGATAATGGAGGTCAAATCCAAGCGCATCGGCGGCGCCACCTACCAGGTCCCGACCCAGGTCCCGACCGACCGGCAGATGAGCCTGGCGATTAGGTGGATACTCGAATCAGTCCGCAAGAAGAAGGGCAAGCCCTTCCACGTCCGTTTGTCTGACGAGCTCTTGGCCGCCTACAAAGGCGAAGGCGACGCTATGCTCATCCGGTCCAACGTCCACAAGATGGCCGAGGCCAACAAGGCCTTCGCCCATTTCGGCTTCCGCAGAGACCGCTAAGCGAAGGGCATTGAATCCGAGCACGATTTGCGCAGGTAAACTAATCCTATCCTTAGCCATTTCGGCTTCCGCCGGGACCGCTAAGCGAAGGGCATTGAATCCGAGCACGATTTGCGCAGGTAAACTAATCCTATTCTTAGCCACTTCGGCTTCCGCAGAGACCGGTAAAATTACCGGTCAGCTTGCCGGGATTAAATGGGTTATATCGGCCAGCCTAAATAGGATTATCGTCTGTGGTTTCATATCTTCCTTGCATTCCGGCCGGAATTTTAGTATGGTGCCGTTAATCGGCGCGGGAAAGCGTTTTCCTTATAAACCTTGCAATTAGGCGGGAAATAAAATGAAGCTTGAAGACCTGGGCTATGGCCCATTTTTCGAATCCCATCGCCAAGCCCTGGGATTGGACGCTGACGGAGTGGCCCGGGTGATTGCCGAATACAAAGAGGCCTACCGGGTCAAGAACATTGCCGGCGAATGTCTGGCCAGGATATCCGGCCGGCAGATGTTTAAGGCCGTGACCAGGGAAGATTATCCCTGCGTCGGGGACTGGGTGGCGATTACCAGGCGCAACACCGCCGAAGCCGTCATCCACAAATTACTGCCCCGCCAGACCATATTGAGGAGAAAACACACCAATAAATCCGGAGCCCAGGTCATCGGGGCCAATATTGATGTCGCCTTCATCATTGAATCATTGGACGGCGATTATAACCTGAACCGGTTTGAAAGATATTTCGCCATGGTCGACGAAGGCCATATCCGGCCGGTCGTGGTCCTGAATAAAACAGATTTGATATCGGATACTGAATTAGGCCTGAAAACGGCCCAATTAGAAAACAGGTTCAAGGGTATTGACGTTATCTCCATCAGCGCCGCGACCGGCCGGGGATTAGCCGGATTAACCGCTTATATCAAACCGGGCCGGACCTATTGTTTCCTGGGTTCATCCGGCGTGGGCAAGTCATCCCTGATAAACAAATTGCTGGGCACGGACAATATCAGGACCAACGCCATAAATATTGTCACCGGCCAGGGCCGGCACACCACGGCCAGCCGGGAAATGTATTTCCTGCCCAACGGCGGGATGGTTATTGACAATCCCGGAATGAAGGAAATCGGGCTGACCGACGCCGACGCCGGGATAGACAGCGTATTTGAGGATATCATTGCCTTATCAGCCGGATGCAGATACAAGAATTGTTCCCACACCAACGAAGCCGGGTGCGCGGTATTAGCGGCGCTGGCCACCGGCCGGCTGGATCAGGCCAAATACTCCAATTACGCCCGGCTCAGGAAAGAAGCCGGATATTACCGGATGACCGAACTGGAAAAAAGGCGGGCCGACCGCAAATTCGGCCGGTTCGTCAAAAACGCCCAGCAACAGCTCAAGAAGAAATAAAGTCCGGCCATGGTGCCCCAAGGTTTTGCCTAGAATCTTGTGCGGGATGGGGACAGACCAGGGGGGATGGGGACAGACCACATATTTTATAATGCCTGTTTTTCTTGACATTCAAGGCGCTCTTTGACAAAATTGAGGCTATGCCACGAATCGCCAGAGCCGTTGCCGTCGGTTTCCCTCATCATGTTATCCAAAGAGGCAACAATCGGGAAAAGATATTCTTTGCCGAAGTTACCAGGGAGAAATACCTCAACTGGCTCAAGGAATATGCCGACACCTGGGGCGTCAAAATACTGGCTTATTGCCTGATGACCAACCATATTCACCTCCTTGTCAAACCGGACAAGATGGAATCGCTGGCCAAGATGATGCAGGGGCTGAACGTCTCTTATACCAGATACATCAATAAGAGATACAAACGCACCGGCCGGTTGTTGGAAGGCCGGTATCATTCGTGTATAATAGATGAGGAGCCATATTTATGGGCCGTGGCGCGCTATATTGAGCAGAATCCGTTAAGGGCCGGAATGGTCAAGGCGCCGGAGGAATATCCGTATTCCAGCGCCCGGGCGCATATAACCGGCCAGCCAAACGAGGCGCTGACGGATGAATTAATTACCGAAGACGACAGGTCTGACTATACGGAATTCATTAAAGCGCCGAGCCCGAAAAGGGAGATAGAACGGATAAGAATTACGACCAAGCGGGGGATGCCATTAGGTGGCGATATCTTTGTAGAGCGCCTGGAGCGCCGGCTAAAACGGCGTTTTACGAAGAAGAAGTCCGGTAGGCCGCATAAATAAAGGGAAAGAAAATATGTGGTCTGTCCCCGTGGACTCCCCCGTGGACTCCACCGTTTTGGACCAAATGGCCTCTGCCTATCGCGCATATGTTTTGCAGGGAGGATCAAAGTTTGAAATGGGAGCTCGCTTGGTCGAATGGGCTGGACCGTGGTTGGCGGCTGCATACGGATTTAGTAAAATACCTGCACCAGAATCCCGCGTGTTTCACAGTACTTACAAAAGTAATGTAAGTAGTATTATGAATGAAGGATTAAGATCCGGAACGTATGCTACGCCAACCAAGGGATTGAGTTCATCGCAGGCTCAAGGAGCACTGAAGCTTTCCGGCCCATTACGTAATACTGTATTAGAAATTGACGTTGCAGGATTGCGCGCCGCCGGATATGAAATTCCACGGGTTACAAGGGTAGTGGGCGGAACAGGCTACGAGATGAAGTTTTTATATGAAATACCACCGCAGTTTATAAAGGAGGTAATTAAATGAAAAAGGAAGAATCCAAGAAATTATTGGAGCAGGAATGGGAAAATATCATTGCAGATGCCGAATCAGCAAAAGATTCACCCAGGGCAACAATTAATTTGATGGAAAATTATAAAAGCCTTGATACTGGCCGACGACTTTTAGCGGATCAAATTATTGCTGAGTGGATAACTTCGAAAGATGATGGGAAGAGATTTGACGCTTTGGCGCTAGTAGAAAAATTTAATATCCGTTCGGCATTGCCACAACTTCGGGCGCTTGAGGTAGATCTCAAGAATCGTACAGGCCCTGATGCGTATTACCAATTAGAGAAAGTTAGACGAAAAATAAAAAAACTGGAATCTGAATCTGTTTAATAAGTGTAATTTCAATCATCCTCTTTAGGTGACGGGTGACGGGGACGGTGACGGGGACGTGACGGGGACAGACCACATATTTTCTAATGCCTGTTTTTCTTGACATTCAAGTCGCTCTTTGACAAAATTGAGATCATGCCACGAATCGCCAGAGCCGTTGCCGTCGGTTTCCCTCATCATGTTATCCAACGAGGCAATAACCGG